>CAWUOF010000001.1:0-30146 GCA_963923765.1 uncultured bacterium
GCAATAAATAAAGAACAATTAATTACAGAAATGCGATCGCGCATTCAAGATCCTTTTTCTGTAGATCAAGGTAGACAACCTTTTTGTGGTCCGTCTTCTATTTTGTTTGAACTTATTCGCAGAAATCCACCTAAATATGTACAAATTTGTCGCAATCTTTATCAAGTTGGTGGTTTTAATGCTCAAACTAAATGGGTTCAACCATCAGATAAATTACGTCTAAGTAAAGGCAATTTACAAATGCCTCAAGCTGATTGGATGGTTGTCGCTACATTACGAGAATCAGAAAATTTACTGTTCCCTGTACAACCTGATGCACCAGATATTATTCGCAATATTAGCGGCATGACTAAACCTTGGGAAATGCAAGGATGGGTGCAAGAAATTCTCGGTTATCGTGATGCTAAGGTAACTACAGCTTTTGTGATGGGAGATTTTCAAGTTATGCAGGAAGCTACTGATATTCTGAATGCTGGAGGAGTAGCTTTGATGTTAATTACTGCGGAAGGGTTACTGAGTAATAGTCCACCACCTATTCCTTTTCCTAGTCATTGGGTAGCTTTGGCGGGTGATGTTTCAATTCAAACTGGTAGTTTTACTAAACCTGGTCGTATTAGTTTTGATATCTTTACTTGGGCAAGAAAAATGCATATAGATGTAGCGGAAGGTCCGTTTAAAAGTTATTTTTGGGCGGCAGTTACTGGTCGTCCGTAAATATCTTTTTGGCTGGGATTATTCTGGATAAATTCCCGATATATTGAATATATCGGGAATCTAAATATTTATTACTGTAACTTACTGGGAATGGTTTTAAATTTTTCTGGTGTTCCCAAGGTGTAATCTTCTAAACTAAAATCAGCAAAGGGTTTGTTAATTAAACGAGAACGTAAGGCTTCATCAATAATTACTCCAGGAGTTTGATTTTTTACTCCCATAATTATTAAACTACGTTGGTAAGAGGTTGATTCTTGGGAGGTGTTACATTCTCCTTGGCGAAATTGACCCAGATTTAAAAGTCGATAATTTTTGACGCTGGCAATTTTGCCAAATAATCTTTTGCCTAATAATTGTATTTGCATGGCGCGATCGAGTGCGCGACGTTCTTCTGTGGTGGCTTCCCCTTCACAGGAAGCCGTACCTATGGAGATAATTTCGCTGGGATTTTCCATAATTTTTTGGATGCCTTGTTCCTCTAAGTTACTTTTTAAAGTATCTACATTTATCACTCGATCGTTGTATTGTATTTGATAGGAACTTCCCAATTTCCATTTATATTCTATTGATAAAACTGCTATATTAAATTCTGCGGTTCTGCCTTGTTTATCTGCGCCTTTTTCGTAGGGAAAGAAATCTATTTTTCCTTGTCTTTTTGGCGGTTGTCCAGGTAAACGTTTAGGTGTAATTTTTGGATTTGATGCAGTTGCACAAGCTGAAGAAGGTAAGCCTAAATAACAGCGTAATTTTGGATTAAATAAAGATAAAAGTAATATTATTAATACTAATAAAAGTGGTACTCCTATTAATACCCCTATCGGAAATTTATCTGATTGAGTATTAGTATTAGTTTGGGTGTTTTGTTTGTTGGAATTACCCCCTAAAAAAGCTATTAATGCTAATAATAAACCACCGATAACAATCGGAGAAAAGTTATGGCGTTTTTGGGTGTTTACTGGTTGGGTTATAGTTGTTGCTTTTGCCCGTCTTCCTACTACATTTACGGTATCGGATAATTCGCTTTCTATTTCGCCAATGCGTTGTAATAATATTTGGGTATTCCCAGGACGTTTATTAACTTCCCTTATCATTAAATAGTCAATAAAATCTAATAGTAATGGGTCGATATGACTCGCATAAGAACGCCAATTTAATATATCATTTTGTGCATCGTACATTGTTAAAGGATAACGTCCGGTAAGCAAATGTACAAAGGTGCGCCCCAAGGCAAAAAAATCTGATTGCGGTACTGCTTGCCCGTTAATTTGTTCTGGGGCGGTATAGCCACGAGATTCTATGGATGTAATGGGATTTCCAGCCCCGATCGCCACTAAATAAGTAGCCGTCATTTCCCTCGCAGTACCGAAATCAATTAAAACTAAATGCCCATCATTTTTCAGCATAATATTAGATGGTTTAATATCTCTATGTAAATAATTTTTGCTATGGATTAAATGTAAAATTTCTATTAACTGACGTAACCAACCGATCGCCTGCTCTTGATTTATCGGGCTATTGCCTTGCTGTTGTAATACTTGTTCTAAATTTAAACCTTCTATTTTTTCCATTGCAATACAATGCCAGGTAAAACCATTTCTGCTAATTACCTGAAAATAACCATCAACTTTAGGAATACCAGGACTATTTAACTCCCCTAAAATATTGGCTTCTTGCTCAAATAATTCTACTGCTTTAGCATTATTATTTAATTCTGCCTTTAGCATTTTAATAATTTTGGGAGTACCGGCGCTATTAGCTATATAAATTTTCCCAAAACCACTTTTATCACTAAGTAGTTGTGTGATTTGATATTTACCTTGTAAAAGTAATTCTGAACCGCAACTTTGACAAAAACGATTATTATCATTTTGGGGTTGGTCTTGTAGGGTACAGTTGGGATTTATGCAAAGTATCATAGTTATCACTAGATAAAATTTTCTGGAGCTATTATATCTTAATATATAAGAGGTTTTGCTTTAATTAATATTAATTTTTTTTACAATATTATTAATATAATCTGCTCTGATTAGGAATTATGATATTATCAAAAAGCTCTGTAATTCTATTCAGAAAAATATGAAAATAAAAGCAGCCGTCGCTCACAATCCTAAACAACCTTTAACGATTGAAACAGTAGATTTAGCAGGGCCGAAAACCGGAGAAGTATTAATAGAAATTAAGGCAACAGGAGTATGCCATACTGATGCTTATACCCTCTCCGGTGCAGATCCAGAAGGATTATTTCCGGTAATTTTAGGACATGAAGGCGCTGGGGTAGTAGTAGAAATTGGTGCAGATGTAAAAACTTTAAAACCAGGCGATCGAGTCATCCCTCTTTATGTACCCGAATGTCGTCAATGTAAATTTTGTCTTTCTGGTAAAACTAACTTATGCCAAGCTATTCGTGAAACCCAAGGCAAAGGATTAATGCCCGATGGTACCAGTCGCTTTTCTATTGATGGCAAAATGATACATCATTACATGGGAACTTCTACCTTTGCTAACTATACCGTAGTACCAGAAATTGCCTTAGCAAAAATTCGCGAAGATGCACCTTTTGAAAAGGTTTGTTTAATCGGATGTGGGGTAACAACAGGTATCGGTGCAGTTATTAATACTGCCAAAGTTCAACCAGGAGATAATGTTATTGTATTTGGTTTAGGTGGGGTAGGATTAAGTGTTATTCAAGGGGCAAGAATAGCAGGTGCTAATCTGATTATCGGCGTAGATATTAACCCTGATAAAAAAGCTTTAGCTACAAAATTTGGCATGACTCATTTTGTTAATCCCAAAGAAGTAGAAGGTGATTTAGTTCCCTATTTGGTTAATCTTACTGATGGTGGTGCTGATTATGCTTTTGAATGTGTAGGTAATGTAAAATTAATGCGTCAAGCTTTAGAATGTTGTCATAAAGGCTGGGGAAGTTGTATTATTATTGGTGTTGCTGGTGCTGGTGAAGAAATTTCTACTCGTCCATTTCAGTTAGTAACCGGACGTAATTGGCGCGGCAGTGCTTTCGGTGGCGCTAAAGGTAGGCGAGATGTACCTAAGATTGTAGATTGGTATATGAATGGTAAAATAATGATTGATGAATTAGTGACAGAAATATTACCTCTTAAAGATATTAATAAAGCATTCGATCATATCCATGAGGGTAAAACTATTCGCAGCGTCATTAAGTTTTAAAAACTATTAATACCTCCAGGATTTTTTGTAGATTGGGTTATAAATATTCCTAACCCAATCTAGGTATTTATAAACATTTTAATTAATACTTAGCCTAAAAAAGTAAGATAAAAAACTACTAAAAGATCAAAAATTTAATATTTACCTGGTTGAAAAAATTTTTTTCAGGTATAATTTTATTAGGTGAGTACAAAATTTTTATCACCAGGCGGAGTCAGAAACTGGGTTTTTAAGTAAAACGTGGATTGGCGCTATTATCTCCTTGAGGATAAACCCAGTTTCCCTCTGTTTATTTCAGTAAATTTACTGGGAGTGTATAAAGCGAGGGAAAAAGCAAGAAAGCAGCCCTCTGAATGGCGAAAAAAATTTTGGTTAGGATTAGAAGCGAATTAAACAATAACAGTATTATGGGGATGCGTCAGAAATTTAAATTCTGATTATATAGCCGATCGCATATATAGTAATAATAAATACAAATCAATATTTTCAACTTAATTGATAAATTTTTAATCATAATCTGCGATATCATTAACCTAGCTATTTCCCATCTCAAACTCTGATAAATTTTTTTAGATATGAGAATAATAAGGGAAAAAAGCGGCTATTTTGTGATGAAATTAAATTCATGTTTCCTGATTTTTTACCCAGCTTAACTGAAAAACTAACAGAATCTACCTCGATCGCCCTAGCTAAAAATATCGATCGCCAAGAAATTATTACACCTCTAGCAGAAACACCGATCGCCACTACTTTTATCCGTCAAGGAAAAGGCAACACTCCTATTTTATTATTACATGGTTTTGATGGTTCAATATTTGAATTTCGCCGTTTATTACCATTACTTGCCCAGGAAAATGAAACCTGGGCAATAGATTTATTAGGTTTTGGATTTACCCAGCGTCTTTCTGGGATTAACTTTAATCCCAAGGCAATTAAAACCCATCTCTATCATAGCTGGAAAACTCTCATAAATAAACCGGTGATTTTAGTAGGAGTTTCTATGGGAGGGGCTGCCGCCATTGATTTTACACTCACCTATCCAGAATTAGTACAAAATTTGATACTAATTGATAGTGTCGGCTGGACAAGCGGCCCTGCTTTGGGTAAATTTTTAGTACCACCTTTAGGTTATTTAGCAACAGAATTTTTACGCAGTCCAAAAGTGCGGCGTAATGTTAGCATTCAAGCATATGATGATAAAAAATTTGTCACTGAAGATGCAGAAATTTGTGCTTCATTACATTTACAAATGCCGAATTGGAATCAAGCGTTAATTTCTTTTACCAGAAGTGGCGGTTATACTTCGTTTCGAGAGCAACTTATTAATATTAATCAGTCAACTCTGATTTTATGGGGAGAAAAAGATAGAATATTAGGGACTGCTGATGCAGAGAAATTTCAAGAAGCGATCGTTCATAGTAAACTTATCTGGATAAAAGATTGCGGTCATGTTCCCCATTTGGAAAAAGCAGAAATTATTGCTAAACATATTTTAAACTTCCGAGATTAATTTTAGTAGGGTGGGCATTGCCCATCCTATATTGATAAAAGTTTAATAAAAAATTAAAATGACTAGAATTTTTATATAAAATTTAAACTTATCATCAGATAATCAAAAATCTATTGAGTAATATAGAAAAACAATTATTTATTATCCTATAAAGGAGATTAAATTGTGAGTCAAATTCATATAAGTAAAAATTTATCCAGAGTATTAATTTTAATAGTAATTATCCTCCTGTGTAGCTTGGCGTTTATGTGGTGGCAACATTTACCGATAACCGAAGATAAATTACAGATGGCAATGGAAGAAATGCCAAATATAGAAATAATAGATCAACCTATTAAACCTATTCCTTTAGAAATTAAACTAAATCCAGATAAAGTAGCGTTAGGAAATAAACTTTTTGAAGAAACATTATTATCAGATAGTCATGCCATGTCTTGTGCTATTTGTCATAATATTAACAAAGGTGGAATAGATGGAGGATTAGTTAATTCTATTGGCAGAAATGGATTAGATTTACATATTAATACTCCCACAGTATTTAATAGCTTATTTAATTTTAAACAAAATTGGAATGGGAGATTTGCAAGTTTAGAAGAGCAAATAGAAGCGTCTATACTTAATCCTAAAGATATGGGAGAAGATTGGGATAATGTTGTTAAAAAATTACAGCAAGTTGCAGAATATGTAAATAAATTTAATAGCATATATGAAAATGGGATTACCAAGGATAATATTATAAATGCGATCGCTACCTATGAGCGATCGTTATACACACCAAATTCTCGTTTTGATAAATATTTGCGGGGAGACAAAACAGCCATTACCAAAAAAGAAGAGCAAGGGTATAATATTTTTAAAGCTTATGGCTGTATTAGTTGCCATCAGGGAGTAAATGTCGGCGGAAACTTGTTTCAAAAATTTGGCGTATTTGGAAATTATTTTGCAGATAGAGGTAATATTAATAATCAAGATTATGGGAGATTTAATATTACTAAAAATGAAGACGATCGCTATGTATTTAAAGTACCCAGTTTGCGAAATATTACCCTAACACCACCTTATTTTCACGACGGATCTGCCCCAAATTTAGAAGCAGCCATTGGCATTATGGCTAAATATCAACTAGGGCGAGAAATTAGCAGCAAAAATATAAAATTAATTATCGAATTTTTGCAAACTCTTACTGGTGAATACGCAGGTAAAGCTTTATGAAATTTTCCAAAAACATCGTAATTTTTCTGACTTTCTTAGGGGTGATATTGTTTGTATTTTTGTTTATGAATACAGAGGCGATTAATTTTCAAGAACATAATTTATTTAATAGTCATTTACGGCGATTTAAAGAATTAGATTCTACCATAAATCAGGAAGTTTTTAAATTAAGATATGGCTTAACAGGTTATTATGATCCAATAGTAAATCAATTTAAAGAATTAAAAGCTTTACAAAAAAGAATTAAAGAAGTACCCAGTTTTGTCGGTAAACAAGATCGGCAAAAAATCGAGTTAATTTTAGCCGAAAGTGTCAAAATTAGCCAAGAAAAAGAAAATTTAATTGAAAACTTTAAATCTGATAATGCAGTATTAAAAAATTCTTTGTATTATTTTCCGTTATTGGTGACAGAATTAGGAGAAGAATTAAGCAATGAAGAAATAGTTAATAATTTGAATGATTTACTGCGAGATGTATTAATTTATAATTTAAATGATAGTGAAGAGTTAGCACCAAAAATTAACGAATACATAGAAAATTTATTATATCAAACAAATCGAGAAAATATCGCGATAAAAATTAATGCCATAAACATAGTAATTAACCACGCTAAAATAATTCTCGATCGCAAGCCAAAAGTAGATAAATTAATAGAACAAATAATTGGTATGCCCACATTTCAGAGTAACGAAGATCTATATATTGCTTACAATAGTTACTATGAAAAAGCCTTAAAAAGAACAAGTATTTATCGGTTCTTTTTGTATTTATTTTATATCATTTTAATTACCGGAATATCTGCTTATATTATTTTAAAATTAAAAAAAGCTGCCATCATAGTTAATGCTGCCAAAGAAAACCTACAAAAATCTTTAGCAGCAACAAGACAAGCGGAAGAAAAATATCGCAGCATTTTTGAAAATTCTACCGATGGAATTTTTCAAACTACTGCCGAAGGATACTATCTTAGCGCTAATCCTACTTTAGCAAAAATTTATGGCTTTTCTTCCCCGGAAGAACTAATTAATACAGTTAAAAATATTAGTCAGGAAATTTATGTTAATCCTAACAGGCGGAATGAATTTATTAAAGCTATGCAGCAATATAATGAAATATCTCAGTTTGAGTCTAGGGTGTATCGTCAAGATGGTAAAATTATCTGGATTTCAGAAAATGCCCGAACTGTAAGAGATAATTTAGGTAATTTTCTTTATTATGAAGGTACAGTACAAGATATTAGCGATCGCAAACAGGCAGAGTTAGAATTAGAAAAATCTTTATCTCTACTGCGTGCTACTTTTGAATCTACTGCTGATGGTATTATTGCCGTAGATATAGAGGGAAATATTATTAGCTTTAATCATAAATTTTTAAATATGTGGAAACTCAGAGAAGATAGAATACATACATATAATCAAGAAAATAGAATAGCATTCTTTCGCGATCGAGTTAAAGATATTAACGGATTTTTCAATTTAATGCAACAAATTAATCAGCAACCAGAATTAGAAATTAACGATATTATAGAAATAAAAGATAACAGAATTTTTGAACTTTATTCTTTACCTCAAAGAATAGGAAAAAACATAGTAGGTAGAGTTTGGAGTTTTCGAGATATTACCGCAGGTAAACTAGCAGAATCCGCCTTAAAAGCCGAAAAAGAAAAATCGGAACAACTACTATTAAATATCTTACCAGAAGCTATTGCCCAAAGATTAAAAGAAGAAAAAAATATTATTGCTGATAGTTTTTCGGAGGTGACAGTTTTATTTGCTGACTTAGTTAACTTTACCCAACTTGCAGATACCATGTCTCCCACAGCCTTAGTTAAATTACTCAATAAAATATTTTCCGCCTTTGATTTACTTACAGAAAAATATGATTTAGAAAAAATTAAAACAATTGGCGATGCCTATATGGTAGTTGGGGGACTGCCTACACCTCGATCGGACCATGCCCAGGCGATCGCAGAAATAGCATTAGAAATGCAACAAGAAATAGCTACTTTTAATGCATTAACAGGTAAATCTTTTAACATTCGTATTGGTATTAATACAGGACCCGTTGTCGCCGGAGTAATTGGCTTGAAAAAATTTATTTACGATTTGTGGGGAGATGCGGTAAATACAGCAAGTCGCATGGAATCTCATGGAGTACCTGGATGTATTCAAATTACCCAAACAACCTATAATTTACTTCACAATGAATATCTGTTTGAAAATCGCGGTATTATCAAAGTTAAAGGTAAAGGTGAAATGAATACCTACTTTTTAACAGGTCGAAAAAATCCCTAACTCAATTCAAATCGGTTGGAAATTATGCAATTATATATTGACCGCATCTTGCCTTTAAGAAAATTTAACCTAATAGCTAATTATTCCCTGAAGATATTGTTTCAAAAATATAGAAAATATTATGATGTTCAAAAAACAGCTACAAAAACAAATTAGTATCAGGACAAAATTATTAGGATTATTATTACTTTTTCTAGTAACATTTGGAACCGTAGTATATCAATTAGTAACAGAAATAAATATCGGAATTAATTTTGCCCAAAAAGAAAGATTAGGATTGGAATATAATACTCCTTTACGAAAAATTTTAGAACATATTATTAAACATAGAAGTTTAGTAAATAGTTATTTAAATGGCGATCGCACTCTCAAAAATCAAATAGAAGCGGAACAGCAGGAAATAGAAAATTATTTCAAAACCCTAGAAGAAATCGATCAACAAATACGTTCTACCCTAGCCACAACCGAAAAATGGATGGCATTAGACGAAAAATGGCAAGAATTATTAGGTAAATTACCAAGCTTTTCTCCTCAAGAAAGCCTAGAAGAACATAAATTAATAATTGCCGATATAATTGCCCTTATTTCCCATGTAGGAGACACTTCTAATTTAATTCTTGACCCTGTGCTTGACAGTTATTATTTAATGGATGCTGTAATTACTAAACTACCAAGTTCGATCGAAAATATAGCCCGTACTAGAGAAATAGCTGTAAACATAGCCCAGCGGCAACGAGATATTACCACCGATGAAAAAATCCAGCTTATTATTCTATCTAGTTTAATAGACTCTGCCATAGATAATGTTAATAGAGGTTTAAAAGTTTCTTTTAATACCAATCCTAATTTAAAATAAAATATCAAAAAATCTAATCAACAAACCTTCACCTCTAACCACATTTTTTAGCTTATATTAATAAAAATATTATTAATTTTAATAAAGACAAAATTAACATCAAAGAATACTTAAAAATAGCAAATAAAACCATTGCAGCCCAATTGAAAATTTATGATATTATCCTACCAAATTTAGATCAATTATTAGCAGCACGTATTAATAATTTTTCCCAGCAAAAATATTTTATTCAAATTTTTGCTTTATTTGTAAATATTATAGCTATTTATATTTTTCTAGCCTTCGCCAAAAATCTGCAAAAACGCGAGCAAGCGGAAGCAGCTTTACAACAAGCAGAAGCTAAATATCGTAGTATTTTTGAAAATGCTAATGAAGGTATTTTTCAAACTACTCCCGATGGGCGATAAGCGCAAATCCAGCATTAGCCAAAATTTATGGTTATTCTTCCCCAAAAGAACTTATTAATCAAATTAATAATATTTGGAAACAAGTTTATGTAGAGCCAAATCGGCGGGCTGAATTTGTTGCGGCGATCGAAAGAGATAATGCTGTTGCTGATTTTGAATCTCAGGTATATCGGCAAGATGGGAATATTATTTGGATTTCTGAAAAAGCCCATACCGTCAGAGATGATAATAACAAAGTTTTGTATTATGAAGGTAGCATCGAAGATATTACCGCGAGAAAACAAGGAGAAGAAGCATTACGTTTTCAACAGGAACAAACCGAACGTTTGTTATTAAATATTTTACCTAGTCCCATTGCAGAAAGATTAAAATTTCAAGAAAATACTATTGCCGACAGCTTTGCAGAAGTAACAGTTTTATTTGCTGATATAGTTAATTTTCCAGAGATTGCCTCCCAAACATCACCAACAGAATTAGTAAAATTATTAAATAAAATCTTCTCATTATTTGACCAATTAGCCGATCAATACCAGTTGGAAAAAATTAAAACCATTGGAGATGCTTACATGGTAGTGGGTGGGCTTCCTATTCCTCGTGAAGATCATGCCGAAGCAATAGCAGAAATGGCTTTAGATATGCAAGCATTAATTAGTAAATTTCAGACATTAGATGGCGAACCATTTCGCCTGCGAATCGGTATTAACACTGGTCCTGTAGTCGCAGGAGTTATCGGTATTAAAAAGTTTATTTACGATTTGTGGGGAGATACGGTAAATATTGCCAGCCGCATGGAATCTCACGGTATTACTGGGGGAATTCAAGTAACAGATACAACCTATCAAATATTACAAGGTAAATATTTGAACAGCGTGGAGTTATCCAGGTTAAAGGCAAATGAGATATGTTAACTTATATTTTATATGGCAAAAACCACCCTGATAATAGCTAATATTTTTAAGTTAAACTACAGCACTTTCCTAATATTATTAGATAATGCCAGCATTAAATCCTTGCATGATAAGGGGTTTTCGCTTGAAAATTTATTTGATGATTATCAGACCAATTACTGTAATTAAATATGTATTGTTAAAATTATAAATATTCCTAATAACTAGAAACAACAAAAGATAATTGGATTTAAAAAATGTAATATTTACTAAAAGTTATGTTATAATAATAGTTTATTATATACAAAGTTATCCGCCTTATTTCCCCTGTTATAAATAGTATGTTAAATTAATAAATAAAACCTACATTTCTATATAAATAAGCCAAATTGCTTAGGTAAAAAGTATGATTAAATAAAATATATGTAAGGTAAAATATATTTAAATTTGATTGCATTCCAGCCAAAGCCAAAAATATTATTGATAATTATTGTGATTATCAATAAAAAATTACTAAAAAATAAATTACTACAATGCACAAAAATATAACTAACAATCATAAAGGAGATCTAGTAGTTGTTGACAATAGCCCCAGCAACTTGCGATTATTATTTTCTTTATTAACTAATCACGGTTATAAAGTTCGGAAAGCCATTAATGGAGAACTAGCTTTAAATGCTTGTCAAGCATCACCACCGGATGCAATATTGTTAGATATTATGATGCCAGATATGGATGGTTATGAAGTGTGTAAAAAACTCAAAACCAATCCGATAACTTCCGACATTCCGGTAATTTTTTTAAGCGCATTAGATGACTTATATTATAAAATACAAGCCTTTGAAATTGGCGGTGCAGACTATATCACCAAACCCTTTTATGTGCAAGAAATGTTATTGCGTTTAGAAAATCAATTAACTCTCCGAAAATTACAAAAACAACTAGAAGCACAAAATTTAATACTACAAAAGCAAATTCAAGATAGACAGAAAGCCAGGGAAGCCTTACAAGAGTCAGAAAGTGAATTGCGGGCTTTGTTTGCAGCAATGAATGAACTTATATTTGTATTCGATCGCCAGGGATGCTGTTTAAAAATAGCCCCAACAAATTTAGAACTTTTAAACAAACCAATTCAGGAAATATGGGGAAAAACATTACCAGAAATTTTTCCCCAACCCCAAGCCGATATGTTTCTTGGCTACATAATACAAACTTTAGCAACTCAAAAAAGAATAGATTTTGAATATAGTTTAAACCTTAAAAACCGAGAAACTTGGTTTATGGGTACTATGTCGCCAATTTCTCAAAATGCCGTTGTTTGGGTAATGCGTGACATCACCCGTAGTAAATCAGTAGAAATAGCTTTACGTCTATCTGAGGAAAAATTTGCAAAAGCTTTTAAATCCAGTCCTAATATTATTAGTATTAATCATTTATACAATGGCAAATGTATTATAGATGTCAATGATACTTTTATCAATACTTTTGGGTACGATCGCGAAGAAATTATCGGTTATAGTTACAACGATTTAAATATTATAATTCATCCCGAATCTTTTCCAGAAATTTACAATAATATTCAAGAATTAAATACAATTTCTAACCAAGAAATAGACTTACGCACCCGATCGGGTGAAATCAAAACCATGTTAATATCAGCCGAATTAATTAATATTAACGGCGAAGATTGTATTTTAATAGTTGGTAATGATATTACCCAAAGGAAACAAACAGAAAAACGTTTGCAACTTTTAGAAAGGGCGATCAGTTGTAGCGTTAACGGTATTGTAATTACAGATCCTAATCAATTTGATAATCCAGTGATTTATGCTAATCTAGGATTTGAACGCCTCACCGGTTATTCGATTGCTGAAATTATCGGCAAAAATTGTCGTTTTTTACAAGGAAAACATCAAAATCAAGCAGGTTTTATTGAATTAAAAAAAGCAATTAAACAACAAAAAACCTGCTGTATTACCCTTCTCAACTATCGCAAAGACGGCACAGCTTTTTGGAATGAACTATCTATTTCTCCCGTGCGAGATGACAATGGTAAACTAACTCATTTTATCGGGGTACAAACAGATATCACGAAAAACAAAAAAATAGAACAAGAACTAGAAGAAACTAAAAATTACTTAGAATTAGTATTACAAGCATCCCAAGATGGATTTTGGGATTGGAATTTACTTACTAACGAAATTTATTTTTCCCGGCGCTGGAAAGAAATGATCGGTTATACCGACGCAGAATTACCTAATGAATTAGCATCTTGGGAAAAAGTCATATTTGCCCAAGATAAAAACGCCGCTTTACAACTCGTTAATGATTATAATAATGGCAAAATTAATACATTTCTTTGCACTCAAAGATTTCACCATAAAAACGGCTCAACTGTTTATATATTATCCCGGGCAATTCACTTAAAAAATTCCCAAGGGCAAGCTATTCGCATGATAGGTGCCCATACTGATATTACCGAATTAATTCAAGCTCAACAAGCTCTACAACATTCTCAATCTCTATTGGCAGGGGTTTTAAATAGCTCCCTAGATGGAATTATGGCATTTAAATCAATTAGAGATAGCCAGGGAAATATCCAAGACTTTGAATTACTATTAATCAATCAGGCAGCCGAAAAAATAATAGAAAGCACTGGCGAAAATATCATAGGTAAATATCTTTTAGCAGAAATACCAGTCCATTGGAATCAAGAACTATTTGATATTTATGTCAATGTAGTAGAAACCAATTCTCCCCAGGAAAAAGAATTTTATTATGAATATAAAAATATAAAAATATGGATTCAAACTGCTATAGTTAAATTAGAAGATGGTTTTGCTGTAACATTCCGAAATATTACCGATCGCAAACAGGCTGAACAAGATTTGCAAAAACAAGAAAATGCCATTAGAGCTTTATATCAAATTGCTGCTGTTTCCAAACTAGAACTAATTGAGCGATTACGCTTGCTTTTAAACATGGGTAAACAGCAATTTGGGTTAGAAATAGGAATTATCGGAAAAATATGTGAAAACGGCTATAAAGTCATTGCTGCTGATTTACCTTTAGATTGTACTTTACAACTTAATCATGGGGATATTTTCGATATTGAACCAATATTTGGAAACCAGGTAAATATGCCTGAAGACGCTATGGATTTAATAGTTTATAAATCCTGTAATTCTGACAAAAATATATTTTATTTGCGATTACTTTCTTATTTTAGTACCACTATTAAAATAGACGATAAAAACTACGCATTTTTAGGATTTTTTAGCATAAAGCATCACCATCATTTCAAAACTAGTGAACGAGAACTTTTAAACCTAATGTCCCAGTGGATCGGTAATGAAATAGAAAGAGCGCAAGCTAAAACAGCCCTAGAATCACAAATGCAACGAGCGCTACTACTCAAACACCTTACTGAAGAAATTCGCCAAAGTTTAAATAGCCAACAAATTTTTCAAACCGCAGCAATTCAAATCGGTAAAACCTTCGGCGCTAATCGTTGCTTAATCCATACTTATATCAATAATAATAATCCGCAAATTCCCATAGTTGCCGAATATATCCAAGGTAATTATTCTTCTTTACAAGAAATAGATATACCAATTTTAGGTAATCCCCATGCTGAGTTAATGATATCACAAGATAAAGCTATTGTTTCCCCTAATGTTTATACAGAGCCTTTGTTAGAAGCAGCGCAATTTCTTTGTTATCAAATTCATTTAAAATCAATGTTAGTAATTCGCACTTCTTACCAAAGAAAACCCAATGGAGCCATCGCTCTACATCAGTGCGATCGCTTCCGGGAATGGACAGAAAATGAAATTGAACTTCTCGAAGCCATCGCTGCTCAACTCGGCATCGCCATAGCTCATAGTCATATTTTAGAAAAAGAAAAACAACAACGCCAAGAATTAGATCAACAAAATTTACAATTACAAGCAGAAATAACAGTTCGACAACAAGCCGAAAAATCCCTACGAGAAAGCCAGCGTTTTATACAAGGAATTACCGAAGCTAACCCTAATTTTATTTATCTCTATGATTTAGTAGAAAATCGGAATATTTATACTAATCGCGATATTCATCAAATTCTCGGTTATACCACAGATACTACTATAAAATTATCAAATCAAATTATAGAAAACCTGCTCCATCCTGAAGATTTTGACCTATTTTCAGAACGGATAAAAAAAATTAATAATATCCAAACTGGAGAAATAGTTGAAACCGAATATCGTCTGCGTCATTACAGTGGTGAATGGCGCTGGTTTTTTAGCCGAGATACCATATTTACTAGAGATGAAAACGGTAAAGTTAAGCAAATTTTAGGCACGATGACTGATATTAGCGATCGCAAACGTACAGAAGCTGCTCTGCAAGAAGCCGCCTTTGCTGCTGATGCTGCTAACCGTGCTAAAAGTGCTTTCTTAGCTTCCATGAGTCACGAACTCCGTACCCCCCTTAATGCTATTATTGGCTTTACCCAACTGTTAGCAAGAGACTCATCTCTTAATGTAGAACAACACGAGTATATTAATATTATTAATCGCAGTGGCGAGCATTTATTATCCCTAATTAATGATATTTTATCAATGTCAAAAATCGAAGCAGGTAAAATCACCCTAAATGAAACCAGTTTTAATCTGTATTCCCTGCTTAATACCATCGAACAAATGCTGCAAATAAAAGCAGAATCCAAAGGCTTACAACTAATTTTTGAGATTGATTCCTATTTGCCTTTATATGTAAAAACTGATGAAAGTAAATTAAGGCAAGTCTTAATTAATTTATTAGGAAATGCTATAAAATTTACCCAAACTGGCAAAATTACATTAAAAGTAAAAACCAACCGAACAGAATCAGTAAAACTCAACAGCGATCAACTCCAAAACCTAGCAGATACAGAACTAATTTTTGCGATCGAAGATACAGGCCCAGGCATAGAACCCGCCGAAATTCCCATATTATTTGACCCCTTTGTACAAACAACCACCGGCAAAAAATCACAAGAAGGAACAGGCTTAGGCTTACCAATTAGCAAGCAATTTGTACAACTAATGGGAGGGGAAATAAATGTTAACAGTACTTTAGGTATAGGCACCACTTTTTCCTTTAATATCAAAATTAGTTTAGCATCAGCAACCGAAATTCAAAGCCAAACCAATCACCCCAGAGTCATCGCTTTAGCACCAAATCAAGCCACCTATCGCATACTTATAGTGGATGATCTAAAAGATAACCGTCATCTTCTTATTATGCTACTAAAACCCTTGGGGTTTGAATTACGCGAAGCCGAAAATGGTCAAGAAGCATTACACCTCTGGTCAACTTGGCAACCCCACTTAATTTGGATGGATATGCGAATGCCCATAATGGATGGATACGAAGCAACTAAACGTATAAAAGCAAACGAACAAGGAAAAACTACTGTAATTATCGCCCTCACCGCCAGCGCCCTTGAAGAAGATCGCACCAGCATTTTATCTACAGGTTGTGACGATTTTGTACGAAAACCTTTTCCAGAAGAAATAATTTTTGAAAAAATGTCACAACATCTAGGTTTACGCTATATCTATGAAGAACAATCTCAACCCAGCTTACCCCAAACTGATCATCATAATATTAGTTATTATAACGTACTGGAAAATCAAGATTTAACCACTCAATTGCAGAAAATACCTAAAGAATGCTTAGAAGAAATATACCAAGCCGCACTATGCGCCGATGATGAGTTAATTTTGAGCTTACTCACAGAAATACCTAATGCAGCCTCTCCCTTCGCCGAAATTTTCAGAAATCTAGTAAATGATTTTCGTTTTGATAAAATAATAGATTTAATCGAAAATAACCGGATATGAATTTACCAAAAAATTCTCCAGCTAAAGCTAATATTTTAATAGTTGATGACAAACCTGATAACTTGCGTTTATTATCTACAATTCTGATAGAAAAAGGTTATAAAGTCCGCAGTGTAATTAGCGGACAAATGGCTATTATTGCCTGCAATGCATCTCCCCCAGATTTAATTTTACTTGATATTAATATGCCTAATATGAACGGATATCAAGTGTGTGAAATTATCAAATCCCAAAAACTAACACGCGATATACCAGTCATTTTTATTAGCGCTCTGGATGGTGTACTAGACAAAGTAGAAGCCTTTGCTATTGGCGGTGCAGATTATATAACTAAACCATTTGAAGTTGAAGAAGTTTTAGCCAGAGTACAAAATCAATTAACAATTCGGATGTTACAACAACAACTACAAACGCAAAATTTATTACTGCAACAGGAAATTAAAGAACGTAAGTTAGCAGAAAACGCATTGCAAATAGCTAATCAAGAATTAGAAAAACTTGTTAGTTTAGATGGCTTAACTCAAGTAGCTAATCGTCGTCGTTTTGATGAATATTTAAATATGCAATGGCAACGCCTTATGGTCGAGAAAAATCCCTTATCTTTAATTTTGTGTGATATTGATTATTTTAAACATTATAATGATACCTACGGTCATCTTGCCGGCGATGATTGTTTACGCCAAGTAGCTCGAACTATTAGCAATAATATCTATCTTCCCCCGGCTTTAATAGCGCGTTATGGCGGTGAAGAATTTGCAGTTATTCTGCCAGATATTTCTCCAGAAGAAGCTAGTTTTTTTTCTGATAATATCCGCCAAAAAATAGAAAAATTAAAAATTCCCCATCAAAAATCTTTGGCTAGTGAATATGTTACCTTAAGTGCGGGAGTTGCTGCTATTATTCCCTCGGCAAAATTTTCTAGTGACTATTTAATATCTGTTGCTGATAAAGCTCTTTATGAAGCTAAAGCACAAGGTAGAAATAGGAGTATTTGTAAAAATTTTATCTCTATTGTGGATGTACCACAAACATGAATTTTAGTAATTGATTATATGACAACTACTGCGATCGCCTGTTAATTAATACCATAAAAAATCATAATTTATATAAATACTTCTAGCAAACAATAGTTAATAATAAATATTGCAATTTAAATGTTTATTGTTGCAAATATTGGTTAAATAAATAATTTACTACTTTCATATTCTGCAAATTAACCTCAAAACCCCAGAATTTTAGAAACCTATGTTAACATCGTTAGAAATCTATCTTCCGAGCAATCATCAATGGGCAAGGTTCTGGTACTCAACGCCTCTTACGAACCCCTCAACATTACCACTTGGCGGCGGGCGGTAGTTTTGTTGATTAAAGGCAAAGCAGAACAGGTTGAACACAACAGCAAATTTATTTATGCGGAGTGGCCTCTACCAACGGTGATCCGACTACGGCATTATGTCCGTGTTCCATATAGTGAAATTCCTCTTACCCGCCGAAATATATTGCATCGTGACGGTCACTCCTGTCAATACTGCGGCTACACCGGTGACGACTTAACCCTTGACCATGTTATACCTCGATCGCGTAGCGGTGGAGATACCTGGGAAAATATCGTTACCGCTTGCGTGCGTTGTAACATTAAAAAAGGAAATCGCACTCCCAAAGAAGCGAATATGCCTTTAAAACACCTCCCGCGCAAACCTCACAGTAGCCTACATTTTGAAGTTAGCAAACATATTAAAAGTGGTATGCATCAGGAGTGGCAAAAATATGTCATAGGGTTGTCATAATAGCTGATTCATTTACTCCCAAAAGACAAAAAATATAAAATTCACAGTTTCTACTAGCGTCTATCCCACTCCAAAAGGTGTGGGATAGACTTTACATATAAAAATCATCTAAACAGCAATTTTTGCTAATCTAAATACCTTAATATTTATTTACTTAGGACAATACAAACCTAGTCAAAATTGGCAAGCAGTCGCCATCTTTGCATCACGAAGTATAGCACCAGAAATCCCTGTAGCCTACACAGGATTAAACTTAACCGAAAAACTAAACATAGTTTATTTAGATGAAATAGATAAATCATCACCATCTCTAGCCTTGGCAATAGTCCAGCTAGTAGTAGAAAATACCCCCACAATAGAACAAACAAATAAACTGCTGCAACAGACAAAAGAAAAAGTCATAGATGCAGCATTTCAGCAAAAAGTGATAGAATTAATAGAAACAATATTAGTGTACAAATTTACCAAATTAAGTCGAAAGGAGATAGAAGCTATGTTTGGCTTAAGTGATTTAAAACAAACCAGAGTTTATCAAGAAGCTAAGGAAGAAGGAAAATTAGAATCAGTAACTAGACTATTAGCGATCGGGTTAACAATAGAACAAATTGCCACAGCCTTAGATTTAGATATAAAACTTGTCCAGCAAGTGGCAGAGAAAAAATCAGAAAATAATTTATAGGTAAATAAAAGCCGATCGCCTTAAAAATAGATAAAAGGCGATCGGCTATTTCCACAATTTCACCAAGATTATCCCATTTGATATAATGCCATCAACGATTATTTTTGTAAATAATCAATTTGTAAATAATCAATTTGTAAACAATCAATTTGTAAACAATCAATTTGTAAACAATCAAGAGCCATCCCTAAAATGACAACACAAGAAAAAATACTCAATCAATTACAAGTGCTAGAAAATCTTTCCAAACAAGGATATTATAGCGACAATTTTGCTGTAGCTTTGAGAAATATTATTATTGAAGAAATTAACATTATTGAACAACAAATTAGAGAAATAGAGGTTGATTTACAAGCTTTTGAACAACAATATCAATTATCATCTCAACAATTTTATCAACAATTTAAAGATGGTAAATTAGGAGATAAGATAGATTTAGTTGAATGGAGCGCTTTTTATCAAATGTGGTGTTCATTACAAGAGCGATTAAATCTTCTTCAGGTTCAACTTTAATATGATTTCTCAAAATTATATCGCAGAAATTAATAACCAGACGCTGTTTAGTAGAAAAAGTTACCGGAAAAGAGCCAGCCAAATTTCAGCTAAATTCAATTTTTAAAGCATATATAGCAAACTTAGTAGAGTTGTGAAGGTTTTTTACCACAAAGACACGGTAAAATGGATGACTAAAAGAAGAAATAAGGCGGGCATTGCCCGCCATGTTAAAATTAATACTTCCGTTCCTGGGGTGGGAACATAGTAATAGTTACCGGACGATATTGTAAATTAATTCCGGCGGGAGAATAGTAAGCAAAAGTATGCTGAAGGAAATTAATATCATCGCGATCGGGATAATCTTCGCGACAGTGGGCACCGCGACTTTCTTTGCGGTTTATAGCAGAAGTTAAAATCAATTTACCGACAATGATTAAACTTCGCATTTCTAAAGCTTCAATAATTTCGGTATTCCATAATTTCCCTTTATCATCTAGGTAAATTTCCTCATATTGTTCTTGTAATTTTTCCAGTTGATTTAAACCTTCCTGCATAACTGTTTCAGTGCGAAATACTCCACAATGATCAGTCATACAGTCTTGGAAACTTTGCCGTAGTTGTCCGATGCGATATTTACCTGGTTGGTCAAAAAGAGATTGGATTTCTTTAGCTGTTACTTGGAGATAGTATTGTTCATCTATATTAGGTAATTTGCGATTTTGTACATATTGAGCGATCGCCGCACCTGTACGCTTACCATACACAATACATTCCAACAGGGAATTACTACCCAAACGGTTAGCACCATGTACCGATACACAAGCAGTTTCACCGGCGGAAAAGAAACCCTCAATTAAACCATCAACACCACTACGAACTTGCCCATTAGTATTAACAGGAATTCCCCCCATAGAATAGTGAACAGTAGGACGTACAGGCATAGGTTCATGGACGGCATCAACTCCTACTAAACGATGAGCTTCTTCCCAACAAAAAGGAATACGGCTCATAATTTTTTCTCGTCCTAAATGGCGCAGATCGAGATAAACAAAAGGACCGCCTGGGGTGCGATCGGAATTAATACCTCGTCCGGCGCGAATTTCTTTAGTAATTGCCCTAGATGTAATATCACGAGGTGCTAATTCCATGCGACTAGGAGCATATCTCGCCATAAAGCGTTCCCCTTCGCTATTAATTAAATAAGCACCTTCACCGCGTACAGCTTCAGAAATTAACACCCCAACAGGATATAATCCTGTCGGGTGAAATTGCACAAATTCCATATCTTCTAAGGGGATACCGGCGCAAGCGCACATCGCCAAGCCATCCCCAGTCGAGGCAAAATCATTAGATGTAGTGTTATAAACTCTTCCGTATCCACCAGTAGCAAACATGACTACTTTAGCCCGGACAATTTCTATATGTCCATCTTGAATACGGTACATTACAATACCTTTGGCTTCACTATCTTCTAAAATTAAACGCATGACGTACCATTCATTATAGATATGAACGCCATAGCGACGTAAATTATTTACTAACTCATGTAGGATAGCGTGACCGGTTTTATCGGCAGCATAACAGGTGCGGTTGTGGGAATGTCCACCAAAGGCACGTTGGGCGATACGTCCATCGGGTAAGCGGGAAAAAAGCACTCCTAGATGTTCTAAGTCTATGATTACATCGGGGGCTTCTTTGGTTAAAAATTCCACAGCATCTTGATCTGCGAGGTAGTCGGATCCTTTGACAGTATCAAAGGCGTGGGCTTCCCAGGTGTCGGTTTCATCGACATTTTTTAAGGTAGCAGCCATACCTCCTTGGGCGGCGACGGAGTGGGAGCGAATGGGATGGGTTTTAGCAACTAGGGCTATATTGATTTTAGGGTCAGTACGGGCTATTTCTAGGGCGGCACGACATCCAGCTAAACCACCGCCAACAATAATTACATCATGTTCTAGCATTGTATTTTGCTATTTTAATTGCCATGTATATATTGAATTAGAAAAAAAGATTCCCTGCTTTTTGGCAGGGAAAATTTTAGTTTTTTATAATTTTTTGGGCTGTATTAAACCAATAACTAGCGATCGAGTAGCCATGATTAAATGTTTAACTGGTTACTTGGGCTGGTTTTTGGCTAATAGTACTAGTATCTGCTGTTTGTTTTGATGCGCTTTTATCTATGGCAACAAATTCTATGTGATTTAAAAGAGTTGTAACGAAGGCAAAAAGAAGGAAAGGTAAGGAAAGTACGAGGATAAGTCCAACGGTAGCTAGGGCGTAGATGTGGCGATCGGTACTCCATAAAGCTAAGGCAGAAGCCAAGCTGAGGAATATAACTATTAACCAAATGATGAATTGCCCGTAAATATCGCCGAAGGTGAGGGTACAGACAAAGCGATATCTTTGCATATTATTCATGGTAAAAAGCCTCGCAATATTTCTTTAAATTTCTAGGATAATTCCATAGCTAAATTTTGGGTGATTTTTTAATATTTTGCAAATAGTTGCAACATGATTTTACAATTTGCTAATTTTCTGGATAGTTACAGAGTAATTTTAAGTAGAGATACTTATATTTTTTATGGTGTAAATATTGAGGCAGTTTAAATAAATAAAATATAAATATAATTTTTTAGGGGCGATCGACTCGATCGCCCCTATTTTATGTCACCAGCAAATAGCTACAAATTCCCGTACATTTCCTAGACAGCAAAAAAACTTATTTTAACAGCAGTAAATATCTATAATTTTTTTACCTAGTCTAAGAAAAGCGCCCTTAGCGCAACCAGGGGAGTTTACAACAGATGTAGACTATAACTTGTACCACAATTAGCTACGTAACTGTACTGGCATAACTAAACAAGTCATTTTTAAACCCGATAAAGGTGTTAAAATAACTGGGCTGGTAGCTGTATTAATTTTCATCACAATTTCTTGGGATGGTAACGCTTTTAAACCATCCATAAGATATTTGACATTAAAAGCTATATCTAAAGAATTTCCAGTAATTTGTGCTGTTACTGATTCTTTTCCACTACCGACATCTTGAGATTCTACAGATAAATCCATTTGTTGATTATCGCTGTCTATTGTAAATTTAACCACATTATTTTTTTGGTCTGCTAATACAGCGATACGCTCTAAAGCACTCAGTAATTGTTTGCGATCGACTGTTATTTGTCTGTCAAATTGTTTAGGAATTAACTGGCGATAATTGGGATATTGACCTTCTAAAGTTCGGCTAGTTATCCTTTGATTTCCCCATTCAAATACTACTTGACTAGCGTCGAAATTCAAAGATATATTTTCCGTAGCTTTGAACATTCCTAACATTCTTTCTACTTCTCGCAAAGCTTTAGCCGGAACAGTTACTTCAAATTCTTCTATATCTAAGCTAGTATCATTTTCTTCTTCCTCATTGGCATTGTGGGTACTACTTTGCACTACCGCTAGACGATGACCATCTGTAGCCGCAAATTCTAAGTTATCTTCTTGTAACTTAAAATGTACTCCAGTTAGCACTTGTTTAGTTTCATCTCCACTGGTAGCAAATAAAGAACCGCGTAAGCCATCTATTAGTATTTCTGAGGGTAACTGAATTGCTTGCCCGTCGATAATTGCTGGTAATTCTGGATAGTCTTCTGCGCCCATACCTCGTACTTTATAACGTCCGGATTTTGATTTTAGGGTGACACAGCCTTCGTCTGTTTCGTCATCTAGGGTAATTTCTCCATCAGGAAGTCGAGAAACTATATCATTAAGAAGTTTTGCTGGTAAAGTAAAAATGCCACCGCTTTCTATTTGGGCAGGAAAGCTAGTTTGAATACCCAGACTCAAATCAAATGCTGTAAGTTGTACTCGTTGTGTATCTGGATCTGCTTTTAGTAAAACATTAGCTAATACTAAATGTGTTGGGCGCGAGGGTACTGCTCGACTCACGAGGGATAGATTGGTGTTGAGATCACTTTGGGAACAAACAAGTTTCATGGAGTTATTAACTGTTGAAAGTATATTGTAATCGCTGCACTTCTTCAGAATTTTATACCCATTTTTTGGTATTTGCAGTGCAGCAGAAAATCATAGCATTTTTGTTGTCTATTTGCTTAATTTGACCCAATTTTGTTAAAAATACCCTAGTGTTTAGTTAAAAATTGTTAAAAAATGATGACATATTTTGTGGAAAATGTGGAAAAATATACAATATTATTGTTTTGTAAGGGTTTCAGCTATAGGTTAGCTGTGGAAAAACTGTGGAAAAAGCCAGACTTTTCCACAGGGATTTTCCCAAATTAGAAGATATTAACAGCAAAAATGGGGGAACATGGAGAATTTTTAGTAAATTTTTAGATTTTCCTATATTTGGGTTTATTGTACTGTATTTGGCTGGCTGTAATTATCCCATATTTAATTATTATTCTTTTTGATAACGGTTAGATAAATTAATACGATCGCTTAATTGACGCAGAGTTTGAGCTAAATTCCCATCGGTTTCTTTTAGTTGGGCAATTTTTTCGCAACTATACATTACTGTAGTATGATCTTTACCGCCAAATTCCTCCCCTATTCTGGGTAAACTTAAATCAGTATGTTGGCGCATTAAATACATACCAATTTGTCTAGCTTGGCTAATTTCGCGACGGCGAGAATTACTTTTTAAGTCTTCTATAGAAATCTTAAAAGCTTCCGCTACTATATTTAATACAGAAGCCGGTGTTGCTTGTACTTTTTCAGTAAGTGGGTTTAAAATAGGAGCGATATTTGCTACTGTCATGGCTACACCAGAAATAGAAATATAAGCAATTACTCTAGTTAAAGCACCTTCTAATTCCCGAATATTAGAAGTATATCTAGCGGCAATATATTCTATTACTTCCCTGGGTAAACGCACATATTCGTATTCTGCTTTTTTTTGCAAAATAGCCATACGGGTTTCTATGTCGGGGGGCTGAATATCGGCAATTAATCCCATAGAAAAACGAGAACAAAGTCTTTCTTGTAAACGGGGGATTTGATTAGGAGGGCGATCGCTGGCTAAAACTACTTGTTTACCGGCTTCATGGAGAGTATTAAAAGTGTGAAAAAATTCTTCTTGGGTATATTCTTTACCCTCAATAAATTGAATATCATCTACTAATAATACATCCGCCGCCCGGTAATGGTCGCGAAAGCTTTGCATACTATCTTTACGAATAGCTGCAATTAAATCATTAGTAAATTTTTCGGTAGAAACATAAAAAATATTAGCATCTGCATCTATTTCTAAACGATAGTGACCGATCGCCTGCATTAAATGAGTTTTTCCTAAGCCAACACCACCACATAAAAATAAGGGATTAAATTCACGCCCAGGAGATTCTGCCACTGCCAAGGAAGCAGCATGGGCCATACGATTATTTGCTCCAACTACAAAGCGAGAAAATACATATTTAAGATTAAGATCTGTAGTTTTAGGACTATGACTTTGATGATGTTCTGAGATATTAATATTAGTAGTAGTAGGCGACCATAATATTTTGGTTTCTACTGGGTCGCTAGTTTCGTCCCCAGAAGCACTGGTAATATAAATTTCTACAGGATAACCTAGAATATCTTGGACAACATTAGCAATAGTTTGGATGTAATATTTTTGTAGCCAATTACGCGCAAAAGGATTAGGTGTACGAATTACTAAGCAATTATTTTCTAGTTGCTGGGGACTGGCGGTTTTTATCCAGGTTTCAAAGGTGGGCCGACTTAGTTGTAATTGCAGGCGATCGAGTACTTGACTCCAAAGATGATTAAGAGTTTCCACTATTTAAACTCCACAAATTAGGACATGATGAGGTATGACATTATGGCATGGTTAATAAATCAACAAGGAATCAGGCATTTATGAAACAATCTAAAATATATCTATTATTACTACTTTTAGGCAGTTGCAAAATTCAGACAGAAGCCCCGCCTGATTCTATGGCCACTTCCGCCCCAGCGCCAACTGCGCTAAATATACCCACACCTGTTAGTAAAAATACTGCGGTAGACCCTAATTTTATCGTTACGGCTGTAGATAAAGTTGGGCCGTCAGTGGTACGGATAGATTCTGCGCGAGTCATAAATAAACCGGGATCTGATGAATTTGATGATCCATTTTTCCGCAGGTTTTTTGGTACTCCACAAGAACGCATTGAACGGGGTAGCGGTTCAGGTTTTATTATTAGTAATGATGGGCAAATTTTAACTAATTCCCATGTGGTTAATGGGGCTGATAAAGTCCAGGTCAAATTAAAAGATGGTCGTAGTTTTGATGGCAAAGTTTTAGGAGAAGATGCTTTAACTGATTTGGCAGTAGTCAAAATTCAAGCTGATAATTTGCCTGTGGTAAATTTAGGAAATTCTGACCAGTTAAAACCCGGAGAATGGGCGATCGCGATCGGTAATCCTTTAGGTTTAGATAATACCGTAACTTCTGGTATCATTAGCGCTACAGGGCGTTCTAGTTCTCAAATCGGTGTTCCTGATAAGCGTGTCGGTTTTATCCAAACAGATACAGCTATTAATCCTGGTAATTCTGGCGGCCCTTTGCTCAATGCCGCCGGAGATGTTATTGGTATCAATACAGCTATTATTCGTGATGCACAAGGTATTGGTTTTGCTATTCCTATTAATACAGCTAAAATAATTGCCCAACAATTAATCACTAAAGGAAAAGCTGAACATCCCTATTTAGGAATAGTGATGAGAACTATAACTCCAGAGTTAAAAGAACAAATTAACAGGCAATCTCGCCTTAATTTCCGTATTGAAGAAGATGCAGGGGTTTTTATTATCCGTGTTGGCAAAAATTCCCCGGCAGCTAAAGCTGGTTTACGTGCAGGTGATGTTATTATAAAAATTAATAATCAGCCTGTTAAAAATTCTGAAGCAGTACAACAAATTATAGAAAATGCTGGAGTTAATGGTAAGTTAGAATTAGAAGTTAGCCGCAGTGGAAAAGTTCAAACTTTAACTGCCCAACTTAGTAATTTACCTGTACAAAAAAATCGTTGATTGTTGTTTATACTCCAGATAACTCTATAATGAGTTATTCCTAAAAAAAATATCTTTTTTCCCTAAAAACTACCACTGTTTACTTAGGAGATTCATCATGTTTTTTAAAGCAAAATCTAAAATTACAGAAATCCGCCAAATTGCCCAATTAGGTAATCCTATTCTCCGGGAAAAATCCCAACCTGTGGAAGATATTTTTAATCCCCAAATTCAAAAATTAATTGATGATTTAATAGCTACTGCGGCTAAATTTAATGGAGTAGGTATTGCTTCCCCCCAAGTATCCGAATCTTATCGCTTGTTTATTGTCGCATCTCGTCCTAGTTTACGCTATCCCCATGCACCTAGTATGGAACCAACAGCGATAATTAATCCGAAAATTATTTCCCATTCTGAAGAAATTGTTAAAGATTGGGAAGGATGTTTAAGTGTTCCAGGCATTAGAGGCTTAGTGCCACGATATCAAGAAATAAAAATTGAATATACAAATAGAAATGGGGAAATACAGCAACAAATATTAACTGATTTTGTCGCTAGAATTTTTCAACATGAATATGATCATTTAGATGGGATGGTGTTTTTAGACCGTGTGGAAAATACTTATGAACTTATATCTGAAGATGAGTACCAAAAGCAAGTAAACCAAAATTTGTAAATAGGAAATAAAGTATGGAGAATATAGATAATAAAATAAAATTTCAGGGTTTTAAAGTAGATGCTTTATCAGTACGATCGTATCTATTATTTACAGATATGGCGATCGATGCCGCCAGGTTAGCTGGAAAATATTTACAAGATTGTTTGAGTTATCAAGATAATGCTAGGGTAATTTTAGCAACGGGAACTACTCAAATTAAGTTTCTGGAAGCTTTAATTACTCTAGGTGGTATTGATTGGTCGCGCATAGTTTTTTTTCATTTAGATGAATATCTGGGAATTGAGGAAAATCATATCGGCAGTTTTCGGCGTTATTTGCGCGATCGCGTAGAAAATGTGCTAAAACCAAAGGCATTTCATTACATCCAAGGTGACACTATACAACCTTTAGATGAGTGCGATCGCTACACTAAACTATTACAAGAAAAACCAATAGATTTATGTTTGCTAGGAATTGGAGAAAATGGTCATTTAGCTTTTAATGAACCATCGATCGCTGATTTTAATGATACTAAAGCTATAAAACTGGTGAAATTAGATAATTCCACTCGTCAGCAACAGGTAAATCAAGGTTATTTTTCCCAGCTTGATGCTGTTCCCCAATACGCTTTTACCCTAACTATCCCCACAATTTGCACAGCTAAAAAAATCTTCTGTATGGCTAATGGCGATCGTAAATCCTATATAGTAAAAGAAATGTTAAAAGGGGAAATTAGCCCTAAATGTCCAGCTTCTGTACTTCGCTACCAAGCTAATGCAACTTTGTTTTTAGATGCAGGTGCAGCTAACTTGCTATGAAGAATAATTTATGTTATATTAGGTAGGTAAAAAACAGCATCAATTAGGTTTTATTTCTATGAAATGTCTTGATTATTTTTACTATCTCATTGGTCGTCGAGATTATAGCGTTAGTGAACTTCGTAAAAAAGCCCAGGAAAAAGGTTTTACAGAAGATATTATTACTGATGCTATTTATGAATTACAAGAGAAAGGCTATCAGTCTGATTCTCGTGTAGTCGAAAATATGATTATGTATAATAAGGGTAAATATGGTAAAGCAATGTTAAAACGTAAGTGTTTTGAAAAAGGTATTCCGGCTGATGTTTTTGAGGAAATATGGAGTCAGCAGCAAGAAAATAATGAACCAGGAGAATTAGATGGGCTGAAAAGTAAAGTAATGCGAAAGTATCATTTAGATACCTGGCAAAATATTGACCCTAAAATAAAAAACAAAGTGATTAATTATTTGCAATATAGGGGATTTAATGCTTTTGAAATTTTAAAACAATGGCAAAGAGAAGAATTAGACGATTTCGGAAAATATAATTAAATAAACCTAATTAAATAGGTAATATTTTATATTATTAACTTTCTAATAATTATTTATTAAATTAGGATTTCTCCAGTTAAAAATTTAGGGTACATCCCAAAATTATAAACCCCCCCTTTTTTGCCCCCCTGTTGTTGCGCTTTAGCGCTAAAAAAGTTTAATATATAAATTATAAATATTTGTATAGATATTTTTTCTGTGAGATGCACCCAAAATTACCCAAAATTTATGAATGTTTAAGCAAAACTAGAGGTTTCTATTTGTTCATATAACAAAGGGCGAGTAACTTGGCGAAGTAATATTGTTTCTAGGCGATCGGCTATTAAAGTTACTGCCTCTAATTCTAATTCTCGCCATAACATTCTTTCCCCAGATATAGGTAATCTTCCTAATGTGTTAATCATAAATCCACCTATAGTACAATAAGCAGGATTAGAAGGTATATTTAATCCCAAAAGTTCATTTATTGTAGTAATATCCACTAATCCTGATACTACAATAGAGTGGCTATCTTTGGGAATAAAATTATTCATAATATTATGGGGTAATTCCTCCGGTTTTTGTTCACCAATAAACCCTGTAAATATCTGTACTGTACCATTTAAAATTATGAGTAATGGCCAAAAAATATAAGAGCAAATTTTTAGCGGATGAATTAACATTAAAGCTGTACGATCGGGGGCTTGAGTTGCTAAAACTTTAGGAATTAATTCTCCTAATGCTATTTCTATATAGGTGACTAAGATAAATGCTAAGGTAACAGCTATAGAATGAGCGCTTACCATAACTAAAATTTTATGTATAGGTAAAATATTAATCCAGGGTTCGAGTAAATGCACGGTGGTTTTTTCACCATAGGAACCTAAAATTAAACTTACTGCTGTTGTTCCTGTTTGTGTGATAGATAAGTAATGTGGTAGGTTTTCTCGCGCTATTAAGACGAGTTTCGCCCTATCAGCTTGTTGGCGATCGCTACTGCCTTGGGCTAAACTATACATTTTTTCCTTGGATGCAGAAATTAAAGCTAGTTCGGCAGCTACAAAAAAGGCTATTAATAGAGTTAAAACTAGGAATATCGCCAAATCTAATAAATTTTTAAATACCTGAATTTCCAAGGGATTACCTCTATAAATTTTGATTAACTAAGCAAGTGTTTACTATCTTTATTTTAAACAATTATTTCCTCACGGGGTGACGATGAAGCTATGATATAGACAGGATATACTGTTGAGCTTT
>CAWUOF010000002.1:0-29723 GCA_963923765.1 uncultured bacterium
CCCCTGCCCCTTACCCTGTACCTGTCTTTTCTACTAAACTATTAATCAATTCTATTAATTCTTCATAATTAGTAATTGGTTTAGTACATAAATCATTAGCTTGAGACTGCTGTAATAGACTATTTCTTTCAGTTAACATAGCATAAGCTGTTACTAAAATAATAGGAATATCAGCCGTTTCAGGATTATTTTTTAGTAGAAAACACAAATCAGCGCCACTAACTTCTTTTCCTTCCCATATAGCTCCTGGTATATTAACATCCATCATTACTAAATCTATCTCTCTGGTTTCACATTTGTGAATAATTTTGTAGGGATCATCTGTAATTTGAACTTTATGCCCTGACAGACGTTCTAATAATTTAGCCGTTCCTTTTGCCAGAAGATAATCATCATCAACTAATAAAATATTCACGCTGCCTCTCTAATACTATTCTTTTTCAGATTCTACCAGTTTTTCATTAATTTTATTCACGGGCTTATGCAAAGGTAAAGTAAAAGTTACAGTGGTACCTTGACCCTTACCAGCACTGGACAGCCAAATTTCACCGCCCATTAATTCTATCAAACGTTTGCAGATAGTCAAACCTAAACCTGTACCACCATAACGACGTTTAATAGAACCATCTGCTTGTACAAAAGGCTCAAATAATATATCTTGTTTGGTAGTATCAACTCCTATACCCGTATCTGTCACAGAAATTTCTGCCATGTTTTTCTCAGATGGATTGCTAGGGTTTAGTTTATATTTAGCTTGTAATTTCACTTGACCTTGACTGGTAAATTTAAAAGCATTTGATAGTAAATTAGTAATAATTTGCATCAATTTCATTTCATCAGCCCAAACAGTATCTATTTCCCCATCAACTATTAAATCTATACTTTTGCGCCGACTTTCTATGATAAATAATTTGCGTTGATTTTCCAGTAAAGGCGGCAGCTTAATTAATTCCATATTAACACTCATGCGGCCTGCTTCTATTTTGGCAATGTCTAAAATATCATTGAGAATTGATACCAATTTTTCCGCAGATTCATGGGCTGTATTAATATATTCTTTAAATTCCTCTTCGTTGTCAAAAAAACCTTCTTTGAGCAGTTTTAAATAGTTAAGGGTAGAGGCTAAAGGAGTTCGTAATTCATGGCTGGTAGAGGAGAGAAATTGCGATTTTAAACGACTAGCAGCTTCGGCAGCAGTACGGGCTGCATTTAGTTCTTGATTACGCATTTCTACTAAAAGACGGTGTTCTCGTTCCCATTGATAAAGTCGATTTTGCATTACTGCCATTGATAAATGGGTACCGAGAGATTGAATTAATTCTATTTCTTCGCTAGTCCAAGGGTGATTTTGACCTTGTTTTAATTCTCGCCACGCCTCGAAAGAATGTCGTACTCTTTCCTGTCGGAGATCGCGATCTAATTTACCTGCCCAGATAATATCTATATCTATTTCATTACGAAATATTGTTAAGTAACCTAAAAAATGTCGGGCATAGCGTAGCGACATAATTAATAGGCTACGGATGGGGGTATGTCGAAAGGTAAAAGCCATTGATTCTAGGGCAGGTTCTTGATAAATATCGTTAATTATGTGTAGGGGAGAAACGATATTATTATATAGGGATAAAGTTTCTAAGCGATCGCTAGGATTAAGTATTAAATCATCAAACCCGATTTGATTATCCTCAAAATTTAATTCTTCTTCCTTGTCGCGAATTTTTTGCCATAATGATTTATCTTCAATAATCTTGATATTTTCATCACTACTAGCTGCAAAACTAGGCTGAGTGCCCCATATATAAAGTTCTGGATCGATATTTTTATCTTTTGATACTAAATACAGTCTACCCCCAGAACCTTCTACCGATTTAACTACTTTTTCCAGAACTACCTGTAATATTTGTTGAATATTTAGGGGTGCGTGTAGTAAAGTAGAAATCTGATTAATTAATTTTTCTCGGTTAGCCCTAGCACGAGTTTGCTGTAAAAGCATAGATTGTCCGATCGCGATCGATACCTGATCCGCCACCATTTGTACAATTTTTAAATTTCTTTTTTTAAACTCTTTTGGCTGGGAATGATGAGAAATTAATAAACCCCACAAATTTTGTTGGTGAATTATCGGTACTACTAAAGTAGACTGTACCCCCATAGCTTTTAAATATTCTATATGGCAAGGATCAACTGGTCTTACTAAAATATCTTCTATAGGTGATTCTTGCACATCTTCTAAAGTTATACCCCAAGGTTTTTTCTCTGGGTCAATTCGATTCAACATTATTTCTTGTTGATTAATATTATTAATAATACTACGTTGTCCAGCTTTGATGTACATTTCTCGATATTGGGGCGGTATATCAGTCGCCGGAAAACGCAACCCATTTAAGGAAGGTAGGCGATCGGTATTTACTGATTCTGCAATTACTTCCCCATCCGCATTTTCATCAAAATGATAAACTTTTATTCTGTCAGTATTTAAAAACGATCGCACTTCTGCCACTGCCGCCGATAAAATCTCATGTAAATCCAAAGATTGTCGGATGCGATTAGTCATCCTATTTAATAATATTTCTTGGGTCAAAGCCTGATTTAATTGGGTTTTTGGTTTTTTTGATGCCATAACTTAAGATTGGTAGTAAATCCAAACATTATTTAATACTCAGTTAAATTTTTTTCTGTAACACTTTTTCAGTGGGTCATTTGCAAATTTTACTTCCTTATTTTATATTATAACCGTATAAATCCCTATAATATAATATAAATCTATATTTAATCTCAGTGTTTATGACTATAAATTATATTGATCCTGTTAACTTAGGCACATCTGCCTTGAAATAATACACAATAGATCTCTTGCGAAAGTAGGTGGATGCATGAATCTACCTACGAATTAATAGGAGTTTCAAGGATTTTCAAAGATTTTCGAGATATAATATACAGATATACAGATCACCATATTTTCATCAAATCTGTATATTATTGGATACTCTTATCTTAGTTGTTTCAGTAATTAACACAATAAAAATTTTTACATAATTTTCTCAAAAATGATCTATGATGAATAATCAAGACTAGCGGTCCTATAACCAGCAAAAAGTAACAATAATATGAAATTATCATAAAGAAATAAAGAAAAAATTAAGACAGGGTAGATAGGTATAATTTATGAAAACAATACAAGAGACCAAACAAAACCTCAAATTAAAAATACAAAACTTAAAAAATGAATTGGAAAAACAAAAAATTCGTGTAGCACTCACGGATAAAATTATCCAAGGGATGCATTCAACTTTAGTATTAGATGATATTTTACAAATAGCTGTCAATGAGTTACATAAAGCATTAAAAGTTTCTCGTTGCTTGATTTTTCGCCCTAATTCCGAAAATCAAATGGCAGCAGAACATATTAGTGAAGCTACAATAGAAGGAAATAGTTTACTAGGAATTCGCTGTAATTTTTATAGTTATTACCATCAAGTTTTGAGTCAAGGAGAAACATGGAAATTTGGAAGAATTGATGATGAACAATTACCAGAAACCATCAAAGATAGCGCTAAAATTTGTAGTATTAATGCCGCTTTGATTGTACCTTTAGTACACCAAAATCGTTATATTGGAGGAATTAGTTTACATCAATGCGATCGCGAGCGAGAATGGCAGGAGGATGAAATAGAATTTGTTAAAACCATAGCCACCCATTGTGCCTTAGCAATTCACAAAGCCGAACTATATAAACAATTAGAGAATAGAGCATTTTGGTTAATAACAGAAATGCAAAATATCAAAGAAACTAAACAACTGCAAAAAGAACGCGATCGATTTTTTAACAATTCCTTAGATTTAATGGTAATTGCCGACTTTAACGGTTATTTTCAACAAATTAACCCAGCGTGGCATAAAATCCTTGGTTATAGTATAGAAGAATTACAAGGCAAACATTACAGCGAATTTTTACATCCGGAAGACTGGGAAACCGTAAAAATCATAGAATCTCAAAAAAATAGCGGTGAACCAATAATTTCTTTAGAAAATCGTTATCTGAGTAAAAAAGGTTTTTATTGCTGGCTATCTTGGAATATTATTTTCTTTCCCGAAGAAGGTTTAATATATGGTTTTGCTCGCGATATTAACGATCGCAAGCATACCGAAAATTTATTACATAAACTTAATGAAGAATTAGAAGAAAGAGTCCAAGTCCGCAGCAACACCTTAAAACAATTAAACGAAGTACTTTTATCCGAAATAGCCGATCGACAACAAGCGGAAACAAAATTACTAGAAACCCAGGAACAATTACAAGCCCTTTTACATTACTCCCCCACCTTAATTTACTTAACAGATATTAATCATAAATATTTGTTAATTAATCGCAAATATGAAAATATACTTCTGACTAATCACAAAAATATTATAGGCAAAAGCATATATGAATTTTTCCCGGAAGAAATAGCCGAAAGCTTAGTTGCAAACCATCAACAAGTAATAGCAAACGGAGAATCTTTAGAGATAGAAGAAAATATAACACAACCAGATGGAATACATACTTATTTATCGATTAAATTTCCTCTCCGAGATAGTAATGGTGTCATTAATTCTATTTGTAGTATCTCCACAGATATCACTGATAGAGTATCAGCAGAAGCCGCCCTGCGCCAAAATGAATTACACCTAAGATTAGCGCTTAATGCTGCTTTAATGGGTACTTGGGAATGGAATATTCTGGCAGGAGAAATTATCTGGTCAGAACAAACAGAAGTTATTTTTGGTTTTATACCTGGCACTTTGCCAAAAACCTTTACAGCTTTTATAAATGCCGTTCATGGAGACGATCGCCCCTTCGTCACCCAAGCAATTTCTTACGCCCTCAGAGATAAAGTTCCCTACGATATCGAATATCGCATTTTACACACTAATGGTACCATTCGTTGGGTTGCCAGTAAAGGAGATATTCTCCGCAATCAAACAGGTAATCCAGGGGGCATGAGAGGCATCATTATGGATATCACCGATCGCAAAGAAGCAGAAGCCCAAATACGCGATAGTGAATTTAAACTTCGCACCATTATTAATAACAGTAACGATGCCATTACCCTCAAAGACATAAACGGCAAATATTTATTAATTAATCCCGCCGGGGCTAAATTTTTAGGACTGCCAATAAAAGATATTTTAGGTAAAACAGATATAGAATTATTTACCCCCGAAACTGGTGCAAAAATTTGGGAAAAAGATCGACAAGTCATGGCAGGGAAAAAAACCAAAACTTATGAAGAAATAGGCGAAAGTAAAGGTATTCAACGCATTTATTTATCTACCAAATGCCCATATTTTTCACCCCAAGGCGACTTACTAGGAATTATTGGAATATGTAGAGATATCACCGCCAGTAAACAAGCGGAAAATGCCATAAGGGAAAGCGAAGCCCGCTATCGTCTCATGGCGGAAAATTCTACCGATATGATTAGCCGCCATGACCCTCATGGAGTATATTTATATGCCTCACCTGCCTGTCGGATTTTGTTGGGCTATGAACCAGAAGAAATTATCGGAAATGCCGCTTATAACTTTTTCCATCCGGAAGATTTAGACATTATTCAAAACAGTCATACAAGCATATTAGAACAATCAGATACATCGACAATTATTTATCGTATTCGTCGCAAAGATGGTAGTTATACTTGGTTTGAAACCACCAGTAAATCAGTGTATTTTCCCAATACTAAAAACGTCCAAGAATTAATATGTGTTTCCCGCGATATCAGCGATCGTAAACAAGTAGAAAACGCTTTAAGAGAAAGCGAAGAAAGATTTCGCCGGATTTTCCAAGATGCGCCGATCGGCATAATCCTAAATAATACAGATGGCAAAACCTTGTTAGTAAATCCAGCGTTTTGTCAACTATTAGGATATACGGAAAGCGAACTAAAAGAAATAAATTTTTATCAGTTTACCCATCCCGATGATCTATCCCAGGAATTGCCCTATATTCAATCTTGTTTACAAGGAGAAATAAACAACTATAAAATGGAAAAACGTTATTTTAAGAAAAACGGAAAAATTGTCTGGGTCAATCTTACCTCTGGTATTATTAAAGATAGTAATGGGCAAATTCGTTACGCATTAGGAATGATAGAAGATATTACCGAACGCAAACAAACAGAAGAAAGATTAAAACTCAGAGAAAGAGCGATCGCTGCCAGTAATAATGGCATAATTATTGTTGATGCTACATCCAATGATATGCCTATAATTTATGTTAATCCAGCCTTTGAAAAAATTACCGGTTACTTAGCATCAGAAGTAATTGGAAAAAATGGCAGATTTCTCCAATATCAAGAAACAAATCACGAGGAATTAGAAAAACTTAGGTTTGCGATTAATAATGGAAAAGACTGTAATGTAGTCCTCCGCAATTGTCGTAAAAATGGCTCCCTATTCTGGAATGAATTAAGCATTTCCCCCATTTACGATAACAAAGGCAATCTTACTCACTATATTGGCATTCAAATCGATATTACCGATCGCAAAGAAGCAGAAGAAGCCCTGCAACAAGCTAAAGATCAACTCCAGGCAGTTTTAGATGCCGTACCTGGTTTAGTTTCTTGGATAAACTCTGATTTACATTATCTAGGGGTAAATCAACATTTAGCTAATACATTTAACCTGAAAGCTGAAGATTTTGTTGGCAAAGAAATTGGATTTTTAAAGAGTTCTGAATTTAGTAAATTTATCAAAGAATTTTTTACCAAACCAGATCTATCTGCTAGTCAGGTAATTGAAACTTATGCTAATGGTCGATCGCGCAATTACCTCATAGCCGCCCAAAAATATCAGCAAGGTACTGCCGCCGTTTCCGTCGGCATTGATATTACCGAAAGTAAACAAGCAGAAGAACGACTTAAAGCATCCCTAAAAGAAAAAGAAGTTTTACTCAAAGAAATTCACCACCGCGTCAAAAATAACTTACAAATAGTCTCTAGCCTATTGAAATTGCAATCAGGATATATTAAAGATAAAGAAGCCCTAGAACTTTTCAAAGATAGTTATAACCGTGTCCATTCAATGGCCTTAATTCACGAAAAATTATATCGTACTGCCGACCTAGCGAGAATAGATGCTACTGACTACATTCGCACTCTATTATCTAATTTATTTAGTTCCTATGGTGTATCTTCGATCGCGATTAAGTTAAACTTAGATATTGATCAAATTTTCCTAGATGTTGATACAGCCATTCCCTGTGGACTAATTATCAACGAACTGGTTTCTAATTCCCTTAAATACGCTTTTCCCAATAAAGAATCAGGAGAAATTACCATTTCTTTTAAATCTATAGATAACACCCATTTTAATTTAAATGTCAGTGATAATGGCATTGGCATAAGTCCAGACCTAGATATAGAAGAACTAGAATCATTAGGCTTACAGCTAGTACTAAACCTAATTGAACAATTATCTGGTATTTTTGATTTAGATATCAACAATGGTACCAATTTTAAAATACAATTTCCGCAAAAATAAAGCTAACCGCCATGAGTACAATCAAAATTTTATTAGTAGAAGATGAAAGAATCATTGCCCTAGATATAAAAAGCAGCTTATTAAAATTTGGATATGCTGTTCCTGCTATTTTTTCTTCTGGGGAAAAAACTTTAGAAAAAATATCTGATATTCAACCAGATCTAGTGCTAATGGATATCATGCTTAAAGGAAATATAGATGGAATAACTACCGCCGCAAAAATCCGCGATGTTTATAATATTCCTGTTGTTTATTTAACCTCCCATACTGACGAAGAAACCTTAGAAAGAGCCAAAAAAACCGAACCCTTTGGTTATATAGTCAAACCCTTTGATGAAAAAGATTTATATACTACCGTAGAAATAGCTTTAGCTAGGGCAAAAGCTGAAACAGAAATTCGCAAATCCTTAGAAAAAGAAAAAGAAATGAATGAACTTAAATCTCGTTTTGTTTCTATGGTTTCCCACGAATTTCGCACCCCAATGGCTACCATTTTATTTTCTTCTAAATTATTAGAAAATTATAGCCATAAATGGACTGAAGAAAAAAAAAGAATACACTTAAATCGCATTCAAAGTGCTATTCAACAAATGACGAACTTGTTGGAAGATATTTTAACAGTTGGGCAAGCAGAAGCGGGCAAAATATCCTTTAATCCTCAGCCGATCGATCTATATAATTTTTGTTTAGAAATTATAGAAGATATCCAAATCACATGGGCGGATAATAAACATCAAATGAATTTCATTTTCCCAGAAAATTTTAATGAATGTAAAGCCCAGATGGATGAAAAATTATTACGCCATATTTTTACTAACTTACTCTCCAACGCTGTGAAATATTCCCCCGAACATGGGCAAATTAATTTTATAATTAATTATGCAGAAAATAATCAGGTAATATTCCAAATACAAGATTACGGTATTGGCATTCCTGCGGAAGACCAAAAGCACTTATTTGAAACCTTCCATCGTGCTACAAATGTAGGCAATATTTCTGGCACAGGATTAGGTTTAGCTATTGTGAAAAGGGCTGTAGATCTACATGGTGGTCATATTGCTGTAGAAAGTGAAATGGGAGTAGGTACTATTTTTACTATTAGTTTACCCTTACACAGTCAGCTTAATATATTCTAAACCAACAAGTTGTAGTATCCTAAGAGGAAAATCTATCACTACCCAGAAAATTATCCCATAGAAATTTATTTCTGGGAATATACTAACCTTATCGATCGCTAACTCCTGAAAATATACGAAATATAAAATTATAATTATTTGCGTATATTTACCATATTAATCTTTAAATAAATATGTTAAATTATATTTAATTTTATGATAAAATATAAAATTTTATACAAATCTAAGCAGCTTTAGCTGATTATAGCTGGAGAAAAAATAATTGATTCTTACCAATAAATATGGGAAAACTCACAAAATACTATTATGGTTAAATCAAAAGATACCCTAGACTACGAAAAATTTTTCCAGCTATCCCTAGATATGCTTTGTATTGCTAGACCAGATGGTTACTTCCATCATATCAATCCCGCAGTAGAAACTATCTTAGGTTATACTCCAGCCGAATTTATTACCCAAGCTTGGCTAGAATTAGTACATCCAGACGATCGACAAGATACAGAAAATATTATCAAAAAACAAATAGAATACGGCAGCGAAACAATTCTACATTTTCAAAATCGCTATCGCTGTAAAAATGGTGATTATAAATGGCTATCTTGGTCATCATTACCAGGAATAAAAGATAATTTAATCTATTACATAGTCCGTGATATTACTACTATAAAAACCACAGAAGCAGAAAATCAAAACCTCAAGGAAAATTTAGAAAAAATAGTAAAACAACGGACAGCAGAAATAGAAAAAAACAATCAAATATTACAACAAAAAATAGACGAACAAAAACGACTAGAAGAAGCCCTATTAGACTTTACCCAACTACAATGGGCAATACTTGACTATGCCAACTATAGTATTATTTCCACCGACGTTAACGGCACCATTCAACTGTTTAACACCACTGCCGAAAAATGGTTAGGTTACTCCGCCCAAGAAATGATCGGCAAAGTTACTCCTGCCATTATTCACGATACCGATGAAATAATTGCCCATGCTGCCATTCTTTCCCAAGAAATGGGCAAAGAAATTACCCCAGGATTTGAAGTTTTTGTTGCCAAAGCCCGCCAAGGCATAGCCGATGAAAATGAATGGACATATATTCGCAAAGATGGCTCACGTTTTCCAGTGCTTTTATCAGTAACTGCCCTATACGATGTAGAAGGCAATATCACCGGATTTTTAGGCATTGGTAGCGATATTACTCAACGCAAAGAAGCCGAAGCTCAAATTCACCAAATAACCGATGAATTAAAAAGATCTAATCAAGAATTAGAACAATTTGCTTATATAGCTTCCCATGATTTACAAGAACCTTTGCGGGCTATAACAAGTTATACACAAATGTTATCTCAACGCTATCAAAGTCAACTAGACCCTAAAGCCGATAAATGGATAAACCATATAGTTGATGGCGCTACCCGAATGCAGAATTTAATTAATGACTTATTAAGTTATTCTCGCGTCGGCACCAAAGGAAAAGAATTTTTGCCCACAGACATTAATGATATAATTAAGCAAACATTAATTAATTTGCAAATTACAATATCTGAAAAAAATGCAGTCATTACAGTAGATAATTTACCTACAATTATAGCAGATGGAGGGCAACTCATCCAGCTATTCCAAAATCTCATTGGTAATGGAATTAAATTTTGTCGAGAAGATACTCCCAGGCTGCATATCTCCGTTATAGAAAATGATGATGAATGGCAATTTGGAGTTAAAGATAATGGAATTGGTATTAGCCCGGAATATTTCGATCGCATCTTTCTAATTTTCCAGCGTTTGCACTCCCGTCGCGAATATTCTGGTACTGGTATAGGATTAGCTATATGTAAACGTATAGTCGAACGTCACGGTGGACGCATCTGGGTAGAATCCCAACCAGAAACAGGAACAACTTTTTACTTTACTATCCCAAAAAAGGTATATAAATAATATGATCTTTTCTACAAATATGAGACCTGTGGAAATTTTACTAGTTGAAGACTCCCCCAGTGATGCCGATTTAGCTATGGAAACTTTAGGGGAGAGCAAAATAGTTAATAATTTACATATAGTAGAAGATGGCGTTGCCGCTTTAGAATTTTTACACCATCAAGGAAAATATACTAATGCACCTCGCCCAGACGTAATATTATTAGATCTAAACCTACCCAAAAAAAGTGGATTAGAAGTATTAACAGAAATTAAAAATCATCCCCATTTAATGCGAATACCTGTAGTTGTTCTCACCACATCTTCTGCGGAAGAAGATATCTTAAAATCCTACTCCCTCCATGCCAATTGTTACATCACTAAACCAGTAGATTTTATGCAATTTACCAACGTGGTTAGATTAATAGAAGATTTTTGGTTAGCCGTCGTTAAATTACCTAAAGAATAAGCAAGAACAATTTTATATTTATCCATAAACAATATGGGGGTTAAACATAAAAAAACAGAAATGTGCTGTGCTAATAAAAAAAATCCGGATTTTTCCACTGATGAGATGCATTTAATGAATAAGTAAAACCACAAGAAATTATATCGTATCTCCAAACCGGTGAAAAAACCTAATTGACTAGACTCAGACAGTAAACTACAACAATAAAATATTTTTTATCTGTTTATTATTGCCGATGCCTCGTTTGCTGTTATATTTGCACTTATGAGATACTATGTTTCTTGTCTCTATTCACCGTTTTCTTTTCCGAACCAATAAAAATATGACGAAAATATTAGTAATCGAAGACACCCCTGATATTCGGGAAAACATCGTTGATTTATTAGATGCAGAAGATTTTGAAGCGATCGGTGCCATTAATGGTAAAGAAGGAGTAAAATTAGCAAAAAATCAAAACTTTGACTTAATTATTTGTGACGTAATGATGCCAGAATTAGATGGCTATGGCGTATTAAACGAATTACGAAGTAATCCAGATACAGCTAATATACCCTTTATATTTCTTACCGCAAAAGGAGATAAAACCGACCTGAGAATGGGCATGAATTTAGGGGCTGATGATTATCTAATTAAACCCTGTACCCATTCCGAATTATTAGAAGCAATTACCGCTAGGTTAAATCGTGCTGCTGTGCAAAATCAACAGCTAGAAAAAGTTACCAAGGAACTAGAAAAACTAGAATATATCGATAGTTTAACAGGCTTGCCTAACGACCTAGCTTTAGCAGAATTTTTCTCGCAAAATATAGCTAACAATACTAAATCGAAAAACTTAATACCTTTCCTACTGTTAGGATTAGATCGTTTTAGCAGAATTAATGATGCCATTGGCTATAGTAACGGGAATATAATTTTACAAGAACTTGCCCAGAGATTACAGAATTTTACTCAACAACTCGACCAGGCTTTTGTCGCCAGATTTAGTGGCGATGAATTTGCGATTATCTTGCCACCTGTAGTTAATACAGAAACAGGAAAAAACAACGCTACAGAAATTTTGCAATTAATTTCTCAACCTTTTAATGTGAATGGGAAATACATTTTAGTTGCAGGTACTATTGGCATAGCTTTTTATCCCTATACACCTAATTTAGAAGAATTGCGCCGCCAAGCTGGAATAGCCTTGGGAGAAGCAAAACGCCAAGGGGGAAATCGTTGCCAAATTTATACTCGTCCGATGTTTGGACTAGATGCTTCTAAAAATTTAGAATTAGCCGCAGATCTGCGTGGGGCTTGGGAACGTAAAGAATTGCAAATTTTCTATCAGCCCCGTATCGATATTCGCAAAAATAAAATTATTAGTGTAGCGGCGGTTATTTATTGGCGACATCCAAAACTAGGATTAATATCTCCATCTAAGGTAATGACCTTAGCAGAAGAGTCAGGGTTTAATATGGCTTTGAATGATTGGCTATTGCAAAATGCTTGTCAACAGGTAAAAAACTGGCAAAAAGTCAAGCTTTTTATTAAAGTTGCAGTGAATATTTCTGAGCAATTTTTTACCTTGCCCAATTTCAGCAAAAATATTTTTCAACTTTTGCAAAATACAGGTTTAGAGTCTCGGTATTTGGAATTAGAAATAACAGCCGATACTATAGCAAAAGCTAAAAATGCTAATGAAATGGCAGGTAAGTTATTAGATTTAAAACGCCAGGGAATTACTAATACTATTTCTCAGTTTGAACCCCGACACACTTCTTTAGAATATTTAAAAGATTTGCCGTTGGATAATTTAAAATTTGATCGCAGTCTAATTGTGAATATTGGTCAAAATGCCGTCCTGATTAATGCTATTAGTCAAATAGCACATAATTTAAAATTAAGGGTCATAGCCGATGGAGTAGAAACTGATGTACAAGTAAATGCTTTAAAAAAGCAAAAATGTGATGAATTACAACAAGAAGCTGCTTTATCAGAGTTAGAAATTAAGAAGTTTTTTGGGAAGATGTAAGTATGTATAAAAATTAACACTAGGAATGCTAAGAATATGCAAGAATTTATTCAGGGTGCTGACACAAAAAAAAATAATCATGTCAGCGAACAAAAACCTAAAAAAGAAACAATAGGAGAAACAGGAAAAAACCAAAATCCAATTTATTTGGCGCAAAAACAAATATCTCAAATGAGTAGAGAGATAATTATGCCTCCGATTAAAATATTATTGGTAGAAGATAACCCTGCCGATGCTGATTTGTTGCAAGAAATTTTAGAAGAAGCGATCGGTATAGAATGGGAATTAATATCAGTAGAATTCCGGAGAGAAGCAATATCGATGTTAACACAACAGCATTTTAATGCCGTTTTGTTAGATTTATCTTTACCAGATAGTCATGGGTTAGAAACTTTGATTCGTTTGCGAGAAGTAGCCCCAGATACACCAATGGTGGTAATGACAGGTTTAGATGATGAAGCGATCGCCTTAGAAGCAGTACGTTTGGGAGCGCAAGATTATATAGTTAAAGGACACATTACAAGTCAACTATTAGTCCGATCGCTACGCTATGCGATCGAACGTTCCCAAACCTTACACCTCCTGACAGAAAGTGAAAGGCGGTTTCGCGCTATTTTTGATCAAACCTTTCAGTTAATGGGGTTATTAACTCCGGAAGGCATAGTTTTAGAAATTAATCAAACTGCCCTAGATTTTATGGGAGATACATTAGAAAATATTGTTGGTTCTTATTTGTGGGAAACTCCCAGTTGGAATGTTTCACCAGCAACTCAAACCAAATTAAAAAATGCGATCACTGCCGCAGCGGAGGGCGAATTTATCCGTTATGAAATGGATATAAATAGAATAGATACTAAATTAGTAACTATCGATTTTTCAATTAAACCAGTATATAATGAAAACCATAAAATAGTATTATTAATTGCTGAAGGCAGAGATATCAGTGAACGTAAACAAGCGGAAGCAGAAATTCTAAAATCCTTAGAAAGAGAAAAAGAATTATCCGAACTTCGCGCCCGTTTTGTATCAATGGTTTCCCACGAATTTCGCACACCTTTAAGTACAATAGTTTTATCTACTGGACTATTAGAAAACTATAGTGCCAAATGGTCAGAAGAAAAAAAAGCTACTCATTTCCAACGCATTCAAGTAGCCGTTAAGCGTATGACTTCATTATTAGAAGATATCCTCGTAATTGGTAAAGCCGAAGCCGGAAAACTAGAATTTAAACCAGTTACCATCGATATAAAAAATCTTTGCTCCCAAATTGTAGAAGAGGCCAAACTTGCCAGCGACCATAATAATTGTCAAATTAATTTTGTGTGTCAAGGTAACTATACCCAAGCTAAAATGGATGAAAAATTACTGCGCCAAATTTTAGGAAATTTAGTGTCAAATGCTATTAAATATTCCCAAAATGGTGGTATTGTGAATTTTGAGCTAATTTGCCCTAGTGAGGACATTAAATGTGAACTAAACAACCCCGTATCAATGGTAAAATCTCCTAATTATCAAGCTGTTTTCCGTATTCAAGATCAAGGTATTGGTATTCCCAAAGATGACCTCGAACGGATATTTGACACTTTCCATCGCGCCACTAACGTAGGTACTATTTCTGGCACCGGGTTAGGATTGGCCATTGTAAAACGAGCCGTAGATTTGCATGGAGGACAGATATCATGTCATAGTGCTGTAGGAGTAGGTACTACATTTACTGTAATACTTCCCTTGGGTGCTTGTGACTAAATATACAGAAAATATTATAAATTAGATATCTGCAACCATTAAAAATAAAATCAATTTCAGTACATAAATCGTTTATTGTTTACTATTGCTGTTAATTCATATTATCTGTGTTCCATTTGACGAGATATATTATAAAAAACCGGACAACTAATAAATAAAAAAATAGGGAATGACAATGACAAAAATTTTAGTTATAGAAGATGAAACTCCGGTTCGAGAAAATATTCTTGAATTATTAGAAGCTGAAAATTTTAAAGCTATAGGAGCAAAAAATGGAGCGATCGGAGTAAAATTAGCCCAGCAACATCAACCAGATTTAATTATTTGTGATATAATGATGCCAGAAATAGATGGCTATGAAGTGTTAACAGCATTAAGAAGTAATCCGAATACAGCCACAATACCTTTAATTTTTTTAACAGCAAAAGATGATAGAACATCTTTAAGACAAGGCATGGAATTAGGCGCAGATGACTACATCGGTAAACCTTGTACCCCCCAGGAATTACTGCGATCAATTGCAATTAGACTGGAAAAACAAGCTGCCTATACGCAACAATATAGTATAGAAAGACAACGAGCTAAAGGGTTACAACAAAGAGTACAAGAATTACAAGAAATAAGCGATACAAAAGAAGATTTATTACAAAAATTATCCCAAGATTTACGAGATCCACTTTCCAATATAAACCTGGCCATTGAACTATTAAAAATGGCTCCAAATAAAGAGGCAAGAAATCGTTATGTAAAAATTCTACAAGAAGAATGCGATCGAGAAATAGTCATCCTTAATCAACTAGCTCAACTCCAAGAATTACTAACCCCAGAAAACATTAAGTTACTCAGAACTTTAAACCTATTTAACAAACAATAATTATGACTAAAATTCTAGTAATCGAAGATGAATTAGCCATTCGTAATAACATTGTAGAAATGTTAGAATTAGAAGATTTTGAAGCAATAGAAGCACCCAATGGCTTCAGCGGGTTGCAAAAAGCGATCGCCGAAACACCAGATTTAATTTTATGCGACATAATGATGCCAGAATTAGATGGTTATGGGGTCTTAGAAAAATTACGACAACATCCCAATACATCTAATATACCATTCATTTTTCTAACCGCTTTGGCCGATCGAAAAGATAACCGTAAAGCGATGGAATTAGGCGCAGATGATTATATTACCAAGCCTTGCACCCCCGAAGAACTAATTAATGCAATTAATATTCGGTTAGAAAAACAAGCTAAACTAACCCAAACTTATACCAATGCTCTCAAACAAGCATCAGAAAAACTAGAATATTTAATACATTACGATTCCGTAACAAAACTACCAAATCGTCTTCTTTTACGAGAAAAATTCCAAGATATAGTCAATCATGGCGAAATCATACCAGTTTTATATATCAGCTTAGATAGATTTAAGCTAATTCAAGAAACTTTAGGTAATACCACCAGTGATTCAATTCTGTCTAGTGTAGCCGATCGCTTAACTAGAGCCATAGGGAAAGACGGAATTATTGCCAGTCTAAACACCGAAGAATTTGCCATTATTTCCACCAAGCAAATTCATCAAAAAATTGAAGCAATCAACCTGGCTGAAACCATCTTAAAATCTCTAGCTCAAGCTTTTATTATCGATGAAGGAGATCAAGAAGTATTTTTAACAGCTAGTATCGGAATTGCCATGTATCCCCGAGATGAAAGGGATATAGAAAAATTACTGCTTAATGCTAGTAAAGCAATGGAACAATCTCAACAAAAAGGAGGAAATCAATATCAATTTTACACTCCTACTCTTAATGTAGGATTCAACGATCGCCTAATGTTAGAAACTGATTTACGCTATGCCCTAGAAAGAAATGAACTAGAAATATATTATCAACCAAAAGTAAGCCTAAAAACAGGTAAAATTGCTGGTGCTGAAGCTTTACTAAGATGGCACCATAGCCAAAGAGGAATAATTAACCCAGGAAAATTTATACCAATTGCCGAAGAAACAGGATTAATTTTACCCATAGGCGAATGGATTTTAAAAACAGCTTGCTTACAAACACTATCTTGGCATCAAGCCGGCTTTGGTGACTTACAGATAGCAGTAAATTTATCTGGACGCCAATTCAATCAAATCGATATGCGGCAACGCTTAGTACAGATACTCATAGAAACAAATTTTCCCGCCCAATATTTAGAATTAGAATTAACAGAAAGCATATTAGTAGAAAACTGTGAAATGGCAATTAGGCGGTTAAATGGATTAAAAATGCTAGGTGTGCAAATAGCTATAGATGATTTTGGGACTGGATATTCTTCTTTAAGGTATCTCCAACAATTTCCCTTTGATATTTTAAAAATAGATCGATGCTTCATTAATGAAATTAATCGCGATCGCAAAACCAAAGCTATCACTAAAGCCATTATTGACATGGCTCACGGACTAGATTTATATGTAATTGCTGAAGGAGTCGAAACCGAAGCAGAATTAGATTTTTTACAGGAACAAAAATGCGATGAAATTCAAGGATATTTTTTCAGCCGACCCTTGCCCGCATCGGACTTTGAACAATTATTATTAGCTGAAAAAAAATTGTATTAATTGAAAGACGTTCATTTCATAACTCTATTCACTACTGCGATTAAGGAATGTTCCATGTTGTACATAATATCTAGGAAAAAATCACAAATTATTACAGGATAAAACCATGACCAAAATATTAGTAATAGAAGACGAAGCAGCGATTAGAGCAAACATTGTAGAGCTTTTAGAAGCAGAAGACTTTGAAGTGTTACAAGCCAAAAATGGTCAGATAGGAATTAACATAGCTAAAGCCGAAATACCAGATTTAATTATCTGTGATGTAATGATGCCAGAATTAGATGGTTATGGTGTCATAAAAGCCCTAAGAAAAGAACCAAATACAGCCACAATACCCTTTATTTTTCTCACAGCTTTAGCTGATAAAAGCGAAAATCGCAAAGGCATGGAAATGGGAGCCGATGACTATCTGACCAAGCCCTGTATGCCAGATGACTTGCTAAAAGCCATATCAATTCGCTTAGAAAAACAAGAAATAATACATAAAAAATCCCAACAAAAATTAGATGAGTTACGTTCTAGTATCGCTTTATCACTGCCCCACGAATTACGAACCCCTCTCAATGGGATTTTGGGATTTACGAACATTTTAATGTCTGAATATGAATCACTAGAAATATCAGAAATACGGGAAATGCTCGGTTACATACACGCTTCAGGAGAACGTTTATATAGACTAATTCAAAATTTTTTACTCTATGCAGAAGTAGAATTAATAGCTAATGATCCTGAACGTCTGAAAGCCCTTAGAAGCTATGAAATTAATAATATTCTCAATTGTATTACAGAAATATCTATTCCCAGAGCAATTCAAGCCCATCGAGAAAAAGATTTACATTTAGATATTCAAGATGGTATAAATATTAAAATTTCTGCACATCGTCTGCAAAAAATAATTGAAGAAATCCTAGATAACGCTTTTAAATTTTCCCAGCCCAATACCCCCATTAATATCACCAGTAACATAAAAGATAATTACTATATTCTGCGTATTACCGATAAAGGCAGAGGAATGACCCCCGAACAAATTGCTGCAATAGGAGCTTACCGACAATTTGAACGAAAACTATATGAACAACAAGGCTCTGGATTAGGACTAATGCTTTCCAAACGCTTAACCGAATTACATAACGGTAAATTCATCATCGAAAGTACACCCAAACAACAAACTATAGTAGAAATATGGATACCCAAAGCATAAAAATATCAGGCAAAAAATAATAGAATATTATATTTCAATTAAACCTGATATAAATATATGGTACAATTAACCAGAATATTTAGTACATCTCAAAATTCTATACCCCCCTGGTTGCGCTTTTAGCTCTTAAACATGGAGTAAAAACAAAAACTTAATCAATTTTACCTAATTCTCCTATAGTTTTTGTCCAGGAATTGAGATACATCCAGAATATTTAAAAATCAAAGTCCCAGTTTCCTATCCCCATAATGACTAGCATAGAAACTCAAATTCCGCAATTTATTCAATATACCCAACGCACCATTAAAAGGGCAGAAAGAGCAATGATTTGCTCTCCTTTCCAACTGCAATTATTTACTACCATGCGGCATCTGAGCGTTTCTCTAGCCAGTATTGCCGGCAATGCAGGTACAGAAAATAAATATACTACCTCTGCCCGATCGGAAATAGCCGTCGAAAATGCCCTATTATGGCTAATTCAAGTCGGCTTACTACGGCGAGAAGTAGATGGGCAAGGCATTACCGACAGCTTTCGCCTCACCCCCTTGGGACGCCAATTAGTCGAAAAATGGGAAATTCAAGGCAATAGCTTGCCAACTCCATCCTGGCGCGATCGCCTCTACAATACCCTCACCCGTTGGTTAAATCTTTGGCGTATTTAAACGCCTTTTAAATTATCCTAATTTAATAGAAACTCACCATATCAAATTATTTAATGAAAGCAATTATGGTGGTGGGAACCACCTCCCACGCAGGCAAATCCCTCATAACTACAGCCCTTTGTCGCATCCTATCCCGTCGCGGTTGGCGAGTAGCTCCCTTTAAAGGCCAAAATATGGCTCTCAATGCCTACGTCACCTCTAGCGGTGGCGAAATGGGCTATGCCCAAGCAGTCCAAGCGTGGGGCGCAGGCATTACACCCTGGGTAGAAATGAATCCAATTTTACTTAAACCCCAAGGTGACATGACCTCCCAAGTAATTATTAAAGGTAAAGCAGTTGGTAATGTTGGTGCTAGTGACTATTACGAACAATATTTTGATATTGGTTGGGAAGCCATTAAAGAATCTTTACAACGCCTATCAGAAGAATTTGATTTTTTAGTATGTGAAGGAGCAGGTAGCCCCGCCGAAATAAATCTCAAACACAGAGATCTAAGCAATATGCGAATAGCTACCTATTTAAACGCCCCAACTATATTAGTAGTAGATATCGATCGAGGCGGAGCATTTGCTCACGTTGTCGGTACCCTAGAATTACTAGAAACCGAAGAAAAAAAACTCATCAAAGGCATAATAATTAACAAATTCCGAGGGCAACGCAGTATCCTGGAACCAGGAATAGAATGGTTAGAAAAACGTATAGGTATTCCCGTAATTGGCGTAATACCCTGGATAGATGAACTTTTCCCCGCCGAAGACTCCGTATCCCTATTAGAAAGGCGCACCAATAAACCCAATAGTGATATTAATATAACTGTTCTCAGGTTGCCCCATATTTCTAACTTTACCGACTTCGATCCCCTAGAAGCAGAACCTAGCGTTAATGTTAAATACATCAGCCCTAAACAAAATTTAGGTTATCCCGACGCCCTGATTATTCCCGGTGCAAAAACTACCATTGCTGACTTGTTAAGTTTACAACAAAGCGGCATGGCAGAACAAATTAAAAACTATATCGCTGCTGGCGGTACTGTGATAGGTATATGTGGCGGTTATCAAATGTTAGGAGAATATATTGTTGATGCAGATGGAATTGAAGGCGAAGAAGGTAAATATCCGGGTTTAGCTCTTTTACCTATAAAAACCATCATTACCCAACAAAAAATCACCCGTCAACGTTTAGTTACTTCTAGTTTTCCCCAAGCTGGTTTACCTGTGTCTGGTTATGAAATACATCAAGGTCGTACTTCGGTACAACCTTCAGAAACCATTGAAAATTTATTTGACGACCCCAATTTAGGTATAGTCGATCGCACCCAAGCTATTTGGGGTACCTATTTACATGGCATTTTTGATAATGGTGCTTGGCGTCGTGCTTGGTTAAACCGTCTTCGCAAACAACGTGGTTTAAATTCTTTACCCACTGGTATTCCCAACTATCGCGAACAAAGAGATAGTATTTTAAATTCCCTAGCAGATACCATTAATACTCATCTAAATTTAAAACCCATTTTAGATCATTGGCAATAAATAATAAATAATTTTTATGCCATATTAACTAAAACTTTGCATAATAACCAGATGATATTCCCTATTGGTCAATACTGAAACTATCAATATATTAAAAACAAATTTTACCCAAATATGAAAATAATAAGTTGTTGTGGATACCTTTATGTCTAATACCATTGTCCAATTTTTACCCGATAATATCACCATAGAAGCAACAACAGGAGAAGCTCTTTTAGAAGTTGCCGATCGCGCCGGAGTTTTTATCCCCACAGGTTGCTTAATGGGTCACTGTCACGCCTGCGAAGTAGAATTAGAAGATGGCACCCCTATTTGTGCTTGTATTACTTCTGTACCAGCAGACAAAGAAAAATTAACTATTAATCTCTATGCCGATCCAACCTGGTAAATTAAAAATAAAAAATTTTTTCAGCATAAAAATAGATAAAAATAGTAATTCCTGACCTTGACATTAATCGGAATTAATTTAATTTTGCCAAAATCAACATAAAATTAATTATTTATCAGTAGAGGCATAATTACCCCTACTGAAATACTGACAAAATCGGGATATTTGCGAGTCTTAGCCTATATCCTTAAGATTGTGCTTGAATATTCAAAGCATAATCTCTAAACCTATGCAAATCTGCCTGAATTGTAGATTCAACTATTCTTCCCAAAAATAGATTATCCATCAACTGTCCGAGAAATCCAGGAATATCATAAGCTACTGTTAGCCTGACAATACTACTACCATGTCGATCGTAAAAGCGAATCGCCCCACGATTTGGCAAACCATCCACAGATTCCCATTGAATAATTTGATGAGGAACCACTCGTAAAATTCGGGAAAGCCAGCTAAACTCTAAACCACTTGTTGCCAATTTCCACCGAGATAAATCTGGATTATCTTCGAGAATATTTACCGATTCAATCCATTTCATCCAGCGAGGCATTTGCTCTAAATCTGACCAAAGTTCCCAAGTTAATTCAATAGGAACCTCTACTTCTACCTGTACACTATGTTCTAACCAGTTTGACATTTGGAGTATATTAATAGGTAATGAATTTTTTACTACTAGCTTTTAGTTATTTAGACGTAAATTCTAAAATAGCTTTAGCGGCTTGACGTCCGGAAATAGTAGCACCTTCCATGCTATCGATGTAGTCTTGTTGTGTATAACTTCCAGCTAGGAAAAAGTTAGCAACAGGGGTTTGTTGTGGTGGACGATAGGGATCCATGCCAGGGGCTTCGCGGTAAAGAGATTGAGCGAGTTTAACTACACTATACCAAGTCATTTTTAACTCACGAGAAGAGGGAAATAAATCATGTACTTGTTTAAGAACATGATTAGCGATCGCCTCATTACTTTCTTTAATAAAAGGATCTCCTGGAGTTAAAACCAACTGTAACAGCGAACCCTCACCGGAGCGATAATAATCTCCAGGGCTAGTTAAAGCTAAATCTGCAAAACAAGAAAAATCAGCATCCGGTGTATAAAGTAAATTATCCATACCTACGGCTGATTTTAACTGTTGACGTTTTTCTTTATCATGTAATTCCGTCACCCAACCATTAAAACGTAACTGTACCGTAGCCACAGGAACCGTATCTAGCTTATAAATATTATCAAATTCCGGCCATCTACGCCATGCTTGGGGTAAAATCTTTTGAATTCCTGGCACATCACAGGCACAAACATAAGCATCGGCGGTAATAGTTTCTTCACTTTCTCCTTGAGCAACTATCATGCCTGTAACATTAGTTTTTTCGCCATTTTCAGTAAACAGAATTTCTCTAACTCGACGACGAGTATAAATTTTTGCTCCGCGATCTTCTAGGTATTTAACAATGGGTTTATGTAGATATTCTTGTGGGGAACCTTCCAGCATTCGCAGCACTGAAGCCTCAGTTTTTGCGGCAAAAAACTGGAAAATTGTTAACATACAACGGGCGGAAATATTTTCACAATCAATAAAACCTAGTGCATAAGCGATCGGGTTCCACATTCGTTTAATACTACCTTCCGAACCTCCATGTTTACGAAACCAATCAGCAAAACTAATTTTATCTAGTTCGCGGATAGTTTTCATCGCTCCATCAAAATCTATTAAACCGCGTACTAAGGGGCTAATACCCAAAGCCAAAGCATTTTGTATTTTATCTTGTAAAGATAGTTGAGAGGTGGTGAAAAAAGCTTTTAAGCCATTAAAAGGCGCACCGGTAATAAAGCGAAAATCTAGTTCACCAGTTAAGCCACCTTTATTAACAAAAATATGGGTATGTTCTTTGAGGCGGAGATTTTCACCTGCTCCTACTTTTTGCATTAATTCAAATAGGTTATAGTAGCAGCCAAAAAAAACGTGCAATCCCATTTCAATATGATTGCCATCAGCATCAACCCAGCTACCAACTTTACCACCGACAAAGGGGCGAGACTCAAAAATTTCTACTTCGTGACCCGCATCGACTAAATCAACGGCAGTGGCCATTGCTGCCAAGCCCGCACCCGCGATCGCTACTCGCATCCTAATTTCCTTACCTTAATGATTAATTTACATATTTTAATATTAGCGGAATGGAAAATAAATTAGGTTTGGGACAAGGCAGAATATTGCTGTTATCAGCCTATTAAATTGCTAGAGTGCTAGATTACTGACAAGCTAACAGCTAGAAAAAAAAGGCTTAAAGTTGTGCAATATCCTACGATATTTCTTATGGGGATGCACAACAGACTAGCCATCGGGCATAAATCATTAAAAGGGAGCCGATATTAATTGCAGAGTACCAAGCCCAAGGTCTTTTGATGACATAGATTTAGTTTCAAATAGCGCAATCATATCTCGTATTTGTGGTTTACCGCGAGAGGCACCTTTAAGACCTCTAGCTATAATTAAGCCACAGTAACCTTGAGTTTGTTTGCATCGTTGATCCCATTTTTGGCGAGCAGCTATGTGTATGGGGTTATCTTCCATAAATTCCCCAAACAGGTACATTTGGCCATTGCCAGTTTGCAGGATACCCAAATCATAATGCTCGCCGTCCACAGGATCTTCTCCAGGATTAAAACAAATACCTGTAATTCCCCCTGCTTTTTGCAACTCCTCAATCATTACCTTAGCTTTAGGCAAAGAAGTTTGGATTAAAATTACTGGAAACCCATCACCGCGATCGGGAATATCATGCTCTGCTTTTTGATGAACTTCCACTCCAATACGCAAAAGTTCTAAATGATTCCAAGGCATAGCTCCCAAACTGAAAAAAGAATCTTTCGGGACTAAATCATTTCGCAATAAAGGAACTTCCGCCACTACATCATCATCATCATCTGGCACCATGTCCCAAAGTTCTTGGGCAATTTCTGGCATAGTAGAAACTTTGACAGGGAAAGTTTCTTGCTTGCCTTCCTCATCTACCGGTACAGTGATGCGATAGCGATTATTTAAACTGGGGAAATTTTCTCCGCTAAGTTTTTTGTAGTTAGCACGGAAAAATCGATGGAGAGCATCTAAGGCTACCAAAACTGCGATCGCTTCTTCTTCATAGAGAAAAGATCGTAATCCTTCTAGGGGGTGCAAATTGCCAAAACTAGGCTCTATTTCTGAAAATGGCAAGTCTGTTAAATCTATATCGTCGTTGTCATCATCATCTTCATCATCCCCATCATTTTCCGCCTCAAAAGTAATAAATAAACAATCTTGGCGTAAAAAAGCTTCTTCCATACGTTCGGGAGTTTCATCTGCTAAAACAGCCGATCGAAAACGTTTGAGGGAATCTAAAGAACGATACAGTAAAATACCATATTCCATCCCCAATTTGCCCATAATGGAAACATAGAGAGTCCCTATATCCCATTCATTTAATTCCACAGCTAATATTTGGTGTTCATCCAGAAATCCCCAAGGAGCATCGCGCCAAATATTATAGGCCATTTCCATCATGGCATCGGCATAATAGGGGGGCACTTGAGGCGGCCTAGTGCTGGCCACTTCTTGAAACCCTCGGAAAATTTCATCTATGAGGGGCAGATTTGGTACATAGTCAATAGCAATACCTAATTCTTGGAGTACACCTCTGAGAAAAAATTGAATTTCTCTGTCTCGTACAACTATTTTTTGTGGTCTAGCTGATTTAGCAGGGCTATGGGGATGCTCCATTGCCCGTAATAGGGTACGAACAATAGCATTTGGCCCTGCTTCAGGGCTAACTACATCCATTGCACGGACAATGCCCTCCGATCCATCCACCCAAAGAATACACTCTCCTCCTGACTCGGCATCTGATTCTATACTCAGAGTCGAATTAGGAGCTAAAGGACGGCGATCTCCTTCCCACACGCTGGGAATTTGAGGTAGTTGTTGCAAGCGACGACGGGTAGCACGATTGAATGCTGTCATAAACCAAGCCAATTGGGTGAAAAAAGAAACAGGGAAGCTTGCGCCTTTGTAGTAGCTGCATATTTAACATTAAAATTCTCTGGCATTTTTCTCAAATTTCTCAAATGCCAAAATTCTGGACGCAGAGGGCAATATCCAGCTATATATGAAGCAAGTAAGCAGGGAAACCGAGGCGATAAATCAGACAAAATTTATAATCAACCTTTTTTCTATTTTGACTTTGTACTGATAATTTTTACTATGAAATACTATAATTCTAACCGATCTTGTCCCAGCCCCCCCTTTTCTGGTATTTAATGCCGATCGCCACTCCTGAAAATCCATTTTTTACATTAAAATAAAAGCTACGGAGTAAATCTCCAGCCAGTATAGTCCGTAATTGTATCAGATTTTATGGAGCACTTAGCAAGGTAGATGACTCAAGCAACTCAGTCTCAAAAAAATGGTATTCAAATGACTGACGCCGCTGTGCGCCAAGTCCTCTTTCTCCGCGAAAAACAAGGTCAAGACCTCTGTTTACGAGTCGGAGTGCGCCAAGGTGGATGCTCCGGAATGTCTTATTTAATGAATTTTGAAGATGCCAGCAATATTGGCCCGGATGATGAAGCCTTTGATTATGATGGCTTTAAAGTAGTATGCGATCGCCGCAGTATGCTCTATCTCTATGGTTTAGTCCTTGATTATAGCGATTCTATGATTGGTGGTGGCTTCCAGTTTACTAATCCTAATGCTACTCAAACCTGTGGCTGTGGCAAGTCTTTTTCTGCTTAATTCTCCTAATTAATATTTAATTTTTGTTTTTTTCTATATATGTCCAGGTCAAATTTTTGATCTGGATATATTATTTTATTGCCAGGATTATTACTAGATTTTTGCCAGCATATTTTTATGTTTCTAATCTAATTAACTGGCCCATAATCCCAATTTCCCTTTTTCCATTACTTGTACTTATTTATATGAGTCAAAAAGCTGAATCTTTATTTGAAGAAGGTATCGCCCGTTATCAACAAGGAGAAGGCCCTGATACCTTAATTCCCGTGTTTAAAAATATTTGCACTACTGCTCCTAAAAATAGCAGTTCTTGGACTTGTTTAGCTTGGCTATATTTGCTGGGCAAACAACCTGCTTTAGCCTATAAAGCTGCTCAAAAGGGTGTCAAACTTAACCCCCAAGACCCCCAAGCCCGCATTAATCTCGCGATCGCTATGCTGGAATCTAATAAAACAGGCGTTCGCCAGCACGTCGATATGGCATTACAACTTATGATGGCTTCCTCAGAATTACGGGATGAAGTTCAACAAAATCTTGAAGAAGGATTAAGTAGAAACCCTGAATGGGCTAGTTTAAAACGGGTAAAACAATGGCTCTTTGAAGCCTAAAACCATTGCTAAATAAGGTCTATAGCCGATTTTGATTTAATTTCGGGCTGCTTAATAGACCTTAACAATTCCTTAAACAACTTAATGTAAATTTTGGAAATCTGGTGATAAGATATGATGAACTAACCGATTAGATTAACTAATCAGTTAAGGCTTACCAATATATTATGTTACCACAAGAGGTGTCATTATGATGTCAGAGAACGTTAACGTAAAACCTGATACTCGTAACCATAAAGGTTATTTCGTTCAAGACGCTTCTTATAAATTAATGCAAATAGATCAATCAGGCTGGGCTTTAATTTGTATTGATGATGCTGTATGCCATTATGTAGACCCAGATAATCTGGAAGTACCGAATGAATAGGGGGACGCCCTCAAACCGTCCTATGTTCAAAAAATTTTGGATAATAAAAATGGGCGGCTGGACCTGATATCAGGACAGCCTCATTTTTTTTGGATATGTAGGAAATATCTTAGTTACCTTGCATTTGCCCAACTATGTCTAACTATGGGGGCAAAAAATTTAGATAAGTATTTGTTCTAGTGCTGGTTTAAGAGTGGGATATTTATAAGTAAAACCAGATGCTAGGGTACGTTTAGGTAAAACTTGTTGCCCTTCTAATATAACTTTGGCAGCATCACCTAATAATAATTCTAAAGCAAATCCAGGAACCGGCAGCCAAGATGGACGATGCATAACTTGGCCTAAAGTTTGACAAAATTCGGCCATGCGGACAGGGTTGGGAGAAGTTGCATTATAAATACCTTCCAATTCAGAACGACGTAAAGCTGTAATAATTAGGTTTACTAAGTCGTCTCGATGTATCCAGGCAAACCACTGACGACCAGTACCTATAGGCCCTCCAGCAAACATTTTAAAAGGTGTAATCATTTTGCCGATCGCACCTCCCATACCCAAAACTATGCCAGTACGAATAATAACTAACCGCGTACCACTATCTTTTACTTTTTGGGCTTCTGTTTCCCAAGCTTGACAAACTTGGGCTAAAAAATCATTTCCAGGGGGGCTAGTTTCGTCAAAAATAGCAGTTTCACTAGTTCCGTAATAACCGATCGCCGAAGAATTTATTAAAACTGGTGGTTTTGGGTTAGCCTGAGCAATAGCCTCGACAATTTTTTGTGTACCAAGTTGGCGACTTTCTAAAATTTCTGTTTTGCGATCGGGAGTCCACCGTGTTTCAGCAATGGGGGCACCTGCTAAATTTACCACCCCATCACAACCGGCTACTGATTGCTGCCAATCACCAGATTTTTTAGGATTATAAGCAACAAATTCCACATTAGGAAATGTTTCTTTCGGAAAAAATCGCCGCGCCCTTTCTGGATAGCGGCTTAATACTAATATAGTATCGCCTTCCTGCTGCAACACTTCCACTAAACGACTGCCCACAAAACCCGTAGCGCCAGTAATAGCAACTTTCATAAATTAGATACTCCCATTAACTTAATACTTCTTAATTTTAAAAGATTTCCAGTGTTTAGAATAGATGGACAAAATTTTACAGATTTACTTAATTAGGCTATGATTTTGAGTAGGCAAGGATTTTAGATTTTAGATGCAAGGATATTACAATAAATTTACCATGAAACCATTTTTATTTGTTACTGATTTAGATTATACCCTAGTAGGAGATAATAAATCTTTAGCAGAAATTAACGAAAAATTAGAACAATATCGACAGCGATCGCTAATTAAAATAGTTTATGCCACAGGTCGATCGTTAACTTTATATCAAGAATTAACAACAGAACAAACCCTATTACCACCAGATGCGCTAATTGCAGCAGTAGGAACAGAAATTTATGATAATACCAGCAATCAACCTAATACAAATTGGTCTAAATTTATCTCTACAGGCTGGAATCGAGATCTAATTATAGATATTACCAACAAATTCCCCCAACTTTTACCCCAAGCAGCATCAGAACAACGTCCTTTTAAAATTAGCTTTTTTCTTGATACAGAATCAGCTAATAAAATTTTACCAGAATTAGAATCTTTATTAAAACAAAATAAATTAGAAACAAAACTAATTTATAGTGGTAGCAAAGACTTAGATATTATTCCCCTGCGGGCTGACAAAGGATTAGCTGTACAATATCTACAACAACAATGGCAAATAGCAGCTAATCAAACAGTAGTTTGTGGCGACTCTGGCAACGATATAGCATTATTTAAATTAGAACAAGTCAGAGGCATAATAGTAGGAAATGCTCGACCAGAATTGCGACAATGGCACGAAAACAATCCTAATAATCACCGATATTTAGCTAAAGCATATTGCGCTGGAGGAATTTTAGAAGGATTAAAACATTTTGATTTATTAAACTAAAATATTAATAATCGATCGCCAATTAAAAAAACTCATTAAAAACCACCTTTGCGAATGCGATACCTTAGCGAAACTTTAGTGAAAATTTGTGTAAAAAAAATGATTAGTTATCTCCAAGGCAATATAAAAGCTATTCAAAAAATCAATAATAATCGAGTAATTTTGACCCTAGAAGTAAATCACATTGGCTATGATTTACAAATACCACCCCGCATGGTGCAACAGTTACCAGCTATGGGTCAAGAAATCCAAATTTTTACTCATTTACAAATTCGTGAAGATCAAATGATTTTATATGGTTTTGCTGCCGCCGCAGAAAGAGATTTATATCGTCAATTAATCAGTGTAAGCGGTATTGGCGCTCAGTTAGCCATCGGACTTTTAGATACTTTAGGCTTACAAGATTTAGTACAAGCTATAGTTACTGGTAATACAAAAATGTTAACAAAAGCGCCCGGTGTAGGTACAAAAACTGCGGAAAGAATATCTTTAGAATTAAAAAGTAAATTAGCAGAATGGCGACAACAAGCTGGAGTGTCTTTACCAGTAACTATAGGTTTAAATAGGGAAATGCAGGAAGATATTGAAATGACTTTGTTAGCTTTGGGTTATACTGATAGAGAAGTAATGGAAACTTTGCAGGTTTTATCTAATCAGGATGTTTTAGCCAAAAATTCTGATGTTGATGAATGGATTAAAGCAGCTTTGGCTTATTTAAGTCAGGAATTATGAAATAATTGAGAATAATCATTTATTATATACATGGATAAATTTTATGGGTGCAACTCAAAATTGTAAATACCCGTTGTTGCGCTTTAGCGCT
>CAWUOF010000003.1:0-25941 GCA_963923765.1 uncultured bacterium
GATGTGTATAAGAGACAGGCCCATGTTTAGTTACCCATTGCTCTAAATTATCACCAGCAATTTTTTCCATAACTAAACAATACAATTCCTCAGCATCATCACTAATGCTAACTGAAAAATAATCATCAATATCTACTTTAGGAATTCCTGGATGATTGAGAAATTGCAAAGTTAAAGCTTCTCGCTCAAACATTTCTAATAAATGAGGGCTAGAAGTTTTTAATACCTTCATTATCTTTCTAGTTCCCTCATCATCGACTTCAAAAATATCAGTATAACTATGATTAGCTAGAGGACGAAGGGGAGTTAATAGCCGATATCGGCTATTAATCACTAGAGGAGTACCGCAATTTTGGCAGTATTCCTGATAATTAGGATTTTCACGGTTTTTGCATTGGCGATTAATACAATAACTCATAAAAAAACCTAAATTCACCTAATTTGTGGGCTGTATTTGGTAATGTATTTTTTGATAACTGGTTGGATGGTAAAAAGTACTTCATTAGTCTTTTTAGGTGGAATTTTTTCTAAAAGCGATCGCTCGCTTAAAGATTGCAAATTTTCCATCAAATCCGAACTACTTAGAGAATTACTAAGAGCATTAGATAAAGCTTCTCGGATTTGGGCAAAAGACATAGGCTCAGTTTGAGATAGAAAAAGAATAATCTCTTTTTCTAATTTAGATAGACGCTTAAACAATCGATCGATATTTTCCAAAAACAAATCTTTCAACACAAAAGTTTTACAGCTAACAAAATCCTCTACTTGACTGTTAAATACTTCTTTGATAGTAGAAGCAACTATTTTTAAAGCTAAAGGATTACCACGATAATCTCGGATTAAGTCTTCCCATAAATGTTCATCACTTAAATTTTTTTCCTGTAATATTAACCGAGCATCTTTAGCTTCCAATCCTTCTAATTTAAAAGAACGAACCGGTTGATTTGGACTTTCTAATAAATTAATTTCTCGGAGTTTTTCTTGGCCAATAATTACTAAACAACTTTGATGTTGTTTTTCACCGATACGTTTTAGTAATAATCCATAGTTGTCGTATCCTTGGCTATAACGTCCGAAGCGATCGCCACTACGTAAAATTGCTTCCACATTATCTAATACCAGTAAACAGCGAAAAGAGCGTAAATGTTGCAATAATACACTAATCAAATCTTCAATAGTTTCTGGTAATTCTGAGTTTTCAGGATTAAAAAATAGCAATATTTGTGTGAGCAAGTTTTCTAACGATGGAGCATCCCGGAGGCTTCGCCAAATAATAAAATCAAATTCTCCTTGAATTTGTTTAGCTACTTTTACCAACAGAGCAGTTTTGCCTATACCTCCCATGCCTAACATCGCTACTAAACGACATTTATCTTTAATAATCCATTGTCGTAAAGTATTTTGTTCTTTATTACGTCCATAAAACCCTAATAAATCGGGAGCTTCCCCCCAATCTTGACGCGGATGGCGATAATTTTCTGGTAATTTGTCCACAGCAGAAGGATGGGACATTTTTTCTGCTTGGTATTCCTGATAACGAGTTATAATCAGCTTTTGGAGTTGGGCCATTTTCACGGGACCTTTGCCCAAAATCTCAAATTTTTGGTAAATCTCACTAAGACGTTTGCGAACAGCATCTTCGCTAATATTTAGCTTTTCGGCAATATCCCGCGTTGGAAATCCCTCCATTGCCAAAGACAAAGCCGCCAATTCGCCAGAAGTAACACCGCGATCGCTGGCAATAAGTTTCAGAAAATCTTGGGGAATCATACTTTAGTCCTCTTTGCAGGTTTTTCTATTTAGCTTTATCATATCCGATGCATTAAAAGACAAACCCCCAATAAAATCAAGCATACTTAGTCTTGTGATTGATTTATTAAAAAACAACCACTAGCCATAGCAGCTACGTCCAAAAACTTTAAGGTATCTACAAACCTGAATTATGAATTTACAAGTATGTTAATTCTTTACTCCCTGACAATTATACTTCAAATATACCTAATTTTTACATTTTTATGAGACTTTTTACCAAAATTTTTATATTTTTTATTATTAATATTTTTTATTATTAATATTTTTTATTATAGTACTCATTCATATTAGTATTAAAAAATGATAAATGCTGAAAAATGTCCAGTTTAACTAAATCAAAACTTTTTGCGCCTCGAAACTTATCTTTTTAGGAAATAAGCCCTAACTGAAACCCCACATAATCATAAATTTTGGGCTTATATATGCACTCGATATACTAATCATTTCTTTAAAAATTTTTTGGTCTCAGTCTAATTTTTTCGATATTTTTTTAATATCGAAGATTCCCCAAAATATGATTATTTTATTAATAGTAAAAAAGTCTAAAATCCAATTGCCACAATAAATCCATCTCTTGCCAATAGAGTTTAAAAATGTATTTAATCAAATACATAAAACTTTTGTAAACAAGAATATATCGTCAATCATCCAGATGTTAACTGTCAAAAATTAGCTATAATTATCCCAAAGGTTAGGGAATTCCGGGAAATTCAGGTATTCCTGGCAGATCTGGAAGATCTGGAATCATCGGCTGTTGTTGTCCAGAATTGACACCAGGGCCAGGATTGGCTCCGGGTTGGGGTGTAGGATTTGGGCTAGGGCTAGAATTTTTGGAGGGCTGGGATATTGGATTTGAACCGGAGCTAGAATTGCTTCCGGGCTGGGGTGTGGGATTTGATATGGGGCCAGAATTGCTTCCGGGCTGGGGTGTGGGATTTGATATGGGGCTGTTGGCTCTGCCAGGGCCAGGTACTCCTGGTGGACGTGGAGGGGAATTAGAGCGATCGGAGGATGATGAGGCGGGAGTAGTGGCAGCGGGGGGAGTTACAGGAGCAGAAGTGGTGGTAGTTTCAGTGGGTTGATCTAATTTCAGCAAAGCTTGGGCTGAGGGGAAATATTTAGCCCATTGTTTGGGGTCAGGCCGGCTTTTCCACTGATTGCGAGTAACATTTAAGGATAAAATATTGCATTCTAAACCCTGATTAGAGCCTATAACAATAACGGAAACTTCATTAATTAAAATATCGCTGTCAAACCTACGTTGAGCGGCTGCTCTTGCGGCTACTTCGGCGCGACTAATTAAAGCTTGGTAATTTTCGCCTACTTGTCGATCGATAACAAGACTAATTCGATCGGGAGCAGCTTGGGCAATTGTAGGTTTGATCGCCTGGTCAGCTAACCAAAAAACGCCGCAGTATCCCAACAAAGCCATTAAACTAAAAGCAGGTGCAAATCTTGCTACTCTTTTACCAGTAGAATATGATGTATTTTTATTACTTTGATAACTATTGGACTTATAAAACATAATTTAGCCCTTAGTCCTGACTCTAATATTAATTACATAATTATAAATCAAAGTAGCCTCTATGTTACATTCTAAGCAAATACAATAATTGGGAAATACGGGAGTAGTATATAAAATGAAAAACCACTGGGCGATCGCGATCGGCATTAATCAATATCAGCGATTTCAACCTTTAAGCTATGCTAAACACGATGCCGAAGGACTACATAATTTTTTAGTAAATGAAATAGGCTTTTTCAGTGAGCAATGTCTATTATTTACCGATACTTCCCCGCCCGTTTTAGGAAAACCCACCTATCCAAACCGGGAAAATATCCAAGAATGGCTTAATCAAATATCTAAAAATAATCTACAACCAGGTGATATATTTTGGTTTTTCTTTAGCGGCTATGGTGTTAGTACCTCCGCTGAAGATTATTTAATGCCTATTGATGGCAACCCAGACTTACTAAACGAAACCGCAATTTCTATACAATCCCTATTTACTACTTTAAAAGCATTTCCTACGGATAATCACATAGTGCTGCTAGATATGAACCGCAGCCAGGGAATTCGGACAGGAGAAACTATTGGTAGCCAAACAATGGAATTGGCGAAAAAGCTGGGAATTCCCACCATACTTTCCTGCCAACCTAGCCAATTTTCTAGGGAAACATCAACACTGCAACATGGATTTTTTACCGCCGCTCTTTTAGAAGGTTTACGATCACGGCGGTGTCAAACTTGGGAAAAATTAGATAATTATCTGAGCGATCGCTTGCCACAATTAAGTGAGCAACACTGGCGCCCTCGCCAAGAACCTTTAATTATATTTCCCCTGGAAAAAGCAACACAGGAAATTTTACCGAATCAGGAAATAGTACCAGAAACAAATAATAATATTTTTCCCAGTCTTACTACCCCGGCATTAGTTAATTCTGCTCAAAGTTTATCCTATTCTGAAATATCACAAACTAACTCTACTAATGGGGCAGTTCCTACTAATGTGATCACTAATCAACCTTTAATTACATCTCCACCGCCTGTTAATGGCAATGGAGGGGTAAAAACAGCGATTTTGCCAGAAAATACATTACTGCAACAGTCGCCACCACTGCCTAAACCCCCTGAGAAACCAACAGGAAAAATTAAAATTTATCAATGGATGCGATCGCTGTTGTGGGGAGGTGTAGCCGCCCTAGCAATGGTAGGAATTTTGATGTTTTTAGAGCAAGGGCGCTGGTTTAGTGGGCTGCGTAAATCTGACTCCGGTTTAGTTAGTGATTCTACTGTTAATAAACCAAATAATCCTGCTCAACCTTTTACCACTAATTCGGAAGCAAATAATAAATTAAATCAATTACCAGGAAATCAAAACTTACTGGATGCAGCGCGAATGCAATTACACAAAAATTCAGCATCTAAATTTAGTGATGCTATTAAAAAAGCTCGCGAAGTAAAAGCTAATGATCCCCTTTATCAACAGGCTCAACAAGATATCGATCGCTGGAGTCGGGTAATTTTAGATATAGCTGAAGGAAGAGCGCAACAAGGGAATTTTGAACAAGCTATTAGCGCCGCTTTATTAGTATCAGACGATCAAGGGAAAATTTATCAAGATGCCCAACAAAAAATCGCCCAATGGCAACAAAAAATTCAAAACCATCAGGACAACAAAAAGCTATTAGAAAAAGCCCAAGACTTAGCTAAAGGTGATGTGGCTTCTGCCTATAGTGATGCTATTTTTCAAGCTCGAAAAATACCACCTCATGACTCCCGGTATAAGCAGGCTCAACAAAATATCGATCGCTGGAGTCGAGATATTTTAGACATAGCTAAAAGTCGCGCCCTAGAAGGAAAAATTACCGCAGCGATCGCTGCCGCTAAACTGGTCCCAGATGATCGACCTGTATTATATAAAGAAGCCCAACTTCTCATCAATAACTGGCAAAAATCATCATCACCTCAATTCAACCAAGAAATATTACAAAAAGCCAAAAAATTAGCCAAAGGGGAACAAGCATCTGCTTACAATCAAGCCATTGCTCTAGTTAGTAAAATAACTAACGGAGAAGAATATAAAGAAGCTCAACAGCTTATTAATCAATGGAGCGAAAAAATATTACAACTCGCTCAAACAAGAGCCGAAAAGAAACAATATAAACAAGCCATTCAAGCAGCGTCCCTAGTTCCCGAAAAAACTCCTACTTATTCCGCCGCTCAAAAAGCAATAACTGAATGGCAAAAACAAATTTCACCCTAATTTAGGAAGTTAATTTCATATTTGCAAATTATTATCCAAATTATCTAAGGGAACAGTTTTCTGTTCCCTATTTTTTGGGTAGAGGTTTTATTTATTAACATCACTATGCCAAAAAAAATCAGCAATAGGTTTACCTGGGGAAATAGGCAGGTTTTGGTCAGGATTTAGTAAAATTAAACTCTGAATTGGCTTTTTATTATTTATATTATTGAAACGTCTTTCTACACGGCTAGGAATACCGTAACCATAGATAATATGACCTTGACCTGCTAAAACTATTACTTTATAATCAGGATTAGCTTTGCGAAACTGAGCTATTTTTTCTGCCATTGTTTCATCCCATAGAACTTGGGCAAGAAAAAAATTATCAAATTGGGAACTAGAGCCAAAACCATCTTTTTGATGTTGTTGAAAAGCATTTAAAGCCATTTGCCGATATTCTGTATTATCGGTGCGAATTTCCGATAAGGGGGGAATATGTTCTCGATCGCCTGGGGTGAGACTTTCTAAGCCTTTCCGGGCAACTTTGCGAGTTACTTCTGAAGGTGTATTTAAAGCTAAAACGGGTAATTTATTATTTTTGGCAAAGCGCAGAATAGGCGCATAATTTTCCCAGGGAAAACCCCAGCGTTTATTATATTCAGTTTGGGTAACAAGTTCGGTTTCTGTGATTTTTCCAGCAAGGTAATTATTGATGATATTTTGGTAAGGTCTTTGAAACATCTCCATCGCGATCGCTACCTTACTATTACGCCGATGTATATCTTGAATAATGGCTAATTGGGCTTGGTGATCTGCCGGACTATTGTGGGTTTCTCCTAAATAAATAATCTCAGCGCGATCGACTTGCTGGAAAAACTCTGGAATACTATAGCTTTCCAGCGATCGAGGACTTATAATTTTTTGGGCATAAGCAGGCAAAGGGCAGAATAGTAACAAGCCCAACAACCACGCCGAAATTTTAGCAGTTTGCTTTTTCATAGATCTATAGTAACGAATTATAAAAATATAGTAAAGAAATATTGCAGCTTTTGGGAAGCTATGTTAACTTATGTTACATAAACTTGATTTATGTAACGGTATCTGGTCATGGAATCTCAAGAATCCAAATTTGGTTTTACCAAATTCGCTGAAACCTGGAATGGTCGTTTAGCTATGCTAGGTTTTGCCATCGGTTTGGCAACTGAATTGCTGACCGGTCAGGGTATATTATCACAACTTGGTATCATATAACCTATCAGTTCCTCTCAACTGGATAATTGCCATTTCCAATTGAGTAACAGCAATTATTACCACATTATAACTGTTTAAAATCCTGAAGGTTACTTGGTCTCTGAACAATTGGTGAAGTCAATATCAGTGAAAAGCTGAAATAAAATGGAGATTTTACTCTCCATTTTTTTTGATAATTTTTTAAAGTAATTATTTCCAATCCGAATTGATAAATTTTAAGTTATTAGGTTTTGTGTTATTTATGTTTTCTAGTAAAGTGTTTTTTTTCTTATGATTAAAATAATCTTGAAAATTTATTAAGGGATATAATAACAGGCGATCGTCTCTTTTTGACTATCAGAAAAACCTGTGCAGGCAAACGAGAAAACGAGTTAAAGTAAATTAATAAAATTAAAAAAGCTTAAAAAAACTAAAAATAATTTGGTGCAATTATCAGGCAAGAATAAGCTAAAGAAGCATTTTTAAGTTGAGGATAATCATGTCAGAATCCACAATAGAATCAGTTTTGCACGAAAATCGGCTATTCCATCCCCCAGCAGCATTTTCTCAACAAGCACATATTAAAAGTTTAGAAGATTATCAAAAACTATACGATCGCGCCAAAGCAGACCCCCAAAAATTTTGGGCAGAATTAGCAGAACAGGAATTAGAATGGTTCCAAAAGTGGGACAAAATTTTAGATTGGCAACCACCATTTGCTAAATGGTTTGTGAATGGAAAAATTAATATTTCTTATAACTGTCTGGACAGACATTTAACTACATGGCGGAAAAATAAAGCCGCTTTAATTTGGGAAGGAGAACCCGGAGACTCCCGCACACTTACCTACGCACAACTACATCGGGAAGTGTGTCAAATGGCTAACGTTTTTAAACAATTAGGCATAGAAAAAGGCGATCGAATTGGTATCTATATGCCAATGATTCCGGAAGCAGCTATAGCCATGTTAGCTTGTGCGCGGATCGGTGCCGCCCACACAGTAGTTTTTGGTGGTTTTAGTGCGGAAGCATTACGCGATCGCCTTATAGATGGTCAAGCCAAACTGGTAGTAACTGCTGATGGAGGATGGCGCAAAGATACGATCGTTCCCCTCAAAACTCAAGTAGACAAAGCCTTAGCAGAAGGCGTATCTAGTGTTAAAAATGTTTTAGTTGTACGCCGGACAAATCAAGAAATTAATATGGAACCAGGGCGCGATCATTGGTGGCATGATTTACAACAAGGAGTCGCCGCCAATTGTCCAGCCGAACCAATGGATAGTGAAGATTTACTATTCATTCTTTACACCTCCGGTAGCACAGGAAAACCAAAAGGAGTAGTACATACAACCGGTGGTTATAATCTCTATACCCATATAACAACTAAATGGATATTTGATCTCCAAGATACTGATGTTTATTGGTGTACTGCTGATGTAGGTTGGATTACCGGCCATAGTTATATAGTTTACGGTCCTCTTTCTAATGGTGCTACCACTGTTATGTACGAAGGTGCGCCTCGTGCATCAAATCTCGGTTGTTTTTGGGATGTTATCGAAAAATATGGAGTGACTGTTTTCTATACCGCACCTACAGCAATTCGTTCTTTTATTAAAATGGGAGAACATCATCCTAAATCGCGGAATCTTTCCTCATTGCGACTATTAGGAACTGTTGGCGAACCAATTAACCCGGAAGCTTGGATGTGGTATTACCGAGTCATAGGTGGGGAACGCTGCCCGATAGTTGATACTTGGTGGCAAACAGAAACTGGTGGAATTATGATAACTCCTCTACCCGGTGCAATTTCTACTAAACCAGGTTCTGCTACTCGTCCTTTCCCTGGTATTCTTGCTGATATTGTTGATTTAGACGGTAATTCTGTACCTGATAATGAAGGTGGATATTTAGCAGTAAAACATCCTTGGCCGGGAATGATGCGAACAGTTTATGGAGATCCTGAGCGTTTCCGCCGTACCTATTGGGAACATATTCCCCCGAAAGATCAGCAATATATTTATTTTGCGGGAGATGGTGCCCGCCGAGATGAAGATGGTTATTTCTGGGTAATGGGGCGAGTTGATGATGTGATTAATGTCGCCGGTCATCGCCTGGGTACAATGGAAATAGAATCGGCTTTAGTATCTCATCCAGCAGTGGCAGAAGCGGCAGTAGTAGGAAAACCGGATGACATTAAAGGTGAGGAAGTAATCGCTTTTGTCACTTTAGAAAGTAGTTTTCAGGCTAGTGATGAATTAAAAAAAGAGCTAATGAAGCACGTTGTAGCAGAAATTGGCGCGATCGCTCGTCCTGGTGAAATTCGCTTTTCTGATGCTTTACCAAAAACGCGATCGGGTAAAATCATGCGTCGCTTATTACGTTCTTTAGCCGCAGGTCAAGAAGTTTCTGGTGATACTTCTACTTTAGAAGATCGTAGTGTCTTAGATAAACTGCGCGAAGGTGCTTAATTTAATGGGTGGGCACTGCCCACCTTTAATATATAAATTTTCTGATAAATTTTCTCCTGACATTCTTTTAACAATGGGGATAAAACGGGGGTGAAACCAATAAAACTAAGTGTCATAGTGCCTCATTAAATGTTATGCAGAAGATGTAAAATATAAATAAATAGTAAAAGCTGCAAAAATTATCAGTAATTCCTCGGATATTTCCTGAAATTATAAAAGGAGAATAGATAATTATCCCAACACGGAAGATAAATAAAGGCCAACCGAGGTAAGCTGGCGATCGCTAAAGCTTTATTTACTGAAACTATTTTGATACTTAAACCATCTTTAATTTCAGGAGATTGAGGTAGTGTTCTACAGCAATAATCAGGTAAAAGGCCAATTTCCATATCTTCCTAAATAAAAGGAGAGAGTAAAAATGAAACCCATCGTTTTTCAAGGAATCATGGCATTACCCCTAGTGTTATCTGTTATCGGTCAAAACTTAGCTATTAGTGGTGTAGGAGTAGGAAATTTACCAGGTTTTGCAGATAGATCAAATATATTTATATCTGCTGATAATCCAGATAAATTACCGTATATTATAGCATCTAGGGGAGATGATGATAAGAAAAAATGCCGTTGGTTAGGAATATGTTATATTGAAGAAAACTAGGCGGTAAAATTATCAATGCTACACGCTTAAATTATTTGTCAATACTGCTGAAATATCAAACCGCAAAGATTTTAAATTTTATTACCTACTAAAATTAAATATTTATTTACAAAAGTAGGGTAATTAGGTGTTAGCATATTGCCGCCTTCTCTTGATGTTTATTTAAACGTAAAACTACCATAATAGAGAAGGGAGAAATTAATTCGCATGGAATTAGATTTACAAAGGTTTTTTCAGGTGTGTAACCCTAGCTGGACTTTAGTAATGGGTAATCCTGAAGATCGCCCTTACTATATAGATTTTTCCAGCGTTAGAGGCGGTAAAATAATAGAAGAATTGGGGAGAACAATAACTCGCCTTTCTCCCAATAATCCAACTTGCCAGCTTTTTACTGGTCATATTGGCTGTGGTAAATCAACAGAATTATTACGATTAAAAGCAGAATTAGAACAACAGGGATTTCATGTTGTTTTCTTTGAAGCTGGCGCAGATATGGATATAGCCGATGTTGATGTAACAGATATTTTGTTAGCAATAGCTCATCAAATTAGTGATAGCATTGAAAAACTAAAAATTAGTGTAAAACCGCGAGGTTTTAAAGCTTTACTACAAGGATTAGATGAACTGTTACAAGCTAAAATAGAATGGTCAGCAGAAGCATCTGTGCCGGGAATTGGACAAATTAGCGCTAATACAGAAAATGGGGAAGTTTCGTTAGCTTTAGGATTAGGAAAAATTACAGCCAAAGCCAAGGATAGTATTGCAATTCGTAATGTATCGAGGCAATATTTAGAACCGCGCACAAATGTAATTATTGAAGCGATTAATCAAGATTTAATTTTGCCAGCGATCGAGCAATTAAAAAAACAAGGCAAAAAAGGATTAGTGGTAATTATTGACAACCTCGATCGCATCGAAAAAAACAAAGAACGCAATCAACCGGAATATTTATTTGTAGAACGAGGTGAACAGTTAAATAAACTTAAATGTCATATAGTCTACACTATTCCTTTAGTATTAACATTTTCTAATGATTTAGGCAGTATTACCAATCGATTTGGAGTAGATCCAAAAGTATTACCAATGGTACCAGTACAGTTACAAAATGGTAATATTTGCCCAGAAGGAATGGACTTATTACGGCAAATGGTATTAGCTAGAGCATTTCCAGATCTTGAAAAAAATCAGCGCTATAATTTAATTGAAAAATTATTTGATAGTGGGGAAACTTTAGATCGATTATGTTCTGTAAGTGGTGGTCATGTTCGCAACTTATTAGTAATGCTTTATCGTTGTTTACAAAAAGACGATCCGCCGTTATCTAGCGAATGCTTAGAAACAGTAATTAAACAACGTTGTAACGAACTAAATCGCGCTTTAACTGAGGATGAATGGGATTTATTGCGAAAAGTTGCTAAAAGTAAAGATGTACGAGGTGAGGATGAATATCAAACCCTACTTCGCAGTTTGTTTGTATTTGAATATCGTAATAAAAACGGTTCTTGGTTTGATATTAATCCTATACTTATAGAAGCTAAGGAATTTCAGCAATGATAGATTCGCCTCTACCCACAGATATAGATGCACAAAATGAAATTTCACTGCGGACGCTGGCTCGAACTATTGCCAGAGCGCAGGGGATGTTTTCTCTAATTTTGGTCAGATGTAATTATCACAATTTACAGCAACAAATAGTGCAACAACTGCGGGAAAGATGCGAAGTACAATTGCGGGAAATATTTATTGGGGAATCTGTTAAAAATCTTTATAAATTTTTGCAAGCAGAATTAACAGGAGAAACCCCAGCAGCTTTAATGGTATTTGGGTTAGAAAATACCATCGCGATCGAGGAAATATTAACTAAAATGAATGGAGAGCGGGAGTTATTTCGCCATAACTTTCGCTTTCCGATTTTATTTTGGATTAATGATGATATTCTAAAAAAACTGATTCGTAAAGCTCCCGATTTAGAAACTTGGGCGAGTACCTATCAGTTTACATTATCTAATGATAATTTAATTAAATTTATCCGGCAAAATACTAACCAAGTTTTTATAGAATTTTTACAAGCCTGTGGAGGGCAATTTTTACCAAATAGCGCTATTTTAGGCAAGAATACTTGTTTAGAACTAGAATTAGCCCGCCAAGATTTACTGACTCGCGATCGAATTTTAGATGCAGATTTAGAAGCTAATTTAGAATTTATTCGCGGTCGTAATAATTACAGCGATCGACATATTGACACAGCTTTAGAACATTATCAACAAAGCCTAATTTATTGGGTACAGGAAAGTAAAAACAATGAAGACAATCAGCAAAAAATCGCTTTAGAACATCAAGGAATTATTCTATTTCACATCGGAATTTGTTATCGAAGTTTAGCAGAAAAACGTCGGGCTGAAAGCAGTATTTTATATCAAGAAGCTAGACTTTATTTAGAAAAATGTTTAGAAATATTTGAAACAGCAGAGCGCCAGGATATAGTAGCTAAATTTATCAGTCATTTAGGGGAGATATTACAAAGATTAGAAGCTTGGCACCATTTATGTTTATTGGCAGTAAGATCTTTATATTTACATAAAAATTCCGGTTTTGAAATAAGTTTAGCACAAGATTATGGCTTTTTGGCAGAAGTAGCATTACAGCAATGCAATTGGGAATTAGCAAAAGAAAAAGCAGAGCAAGCTTTAGCAATTCTCACTAAAGCGGCTGAAAATATGCCATCCTATCATCAGATAGTACAACAACAGCATCGCTGTAGATATTTATTACTTTTAGCTAAATCACAACAGCAATTAAGGGAAGAAGCAGCAGCATTTAGTAATTTAGAAAAAGCCAAAAATGAAAGTAACCCCCAGTACGGGCCAAGGTTGTATTTACGAATATTAGCAGAATTGCGATCGCTATATTTTGAAAAAGGCAAATATCGAGAAGCTTTTCATATCAAACAAGAACAAAGTTTAATAGAAACTCAATATGGTTTTCGTGCCTTTATCGGTGCGGGACGTATTCAACCACAAAAAGAAGCAATTAACCCAGTTTTAGAGTTAGCAGAAAATCAACCTAGTTTACCAGCAGAAATTACCGCTTCTGGTAGAGAACAAGATGTGAATAATTTATTAGAACGAATTAGCAGAGCCGATCGCAAATTAACAGTTATTCACGGTCCTTCAGGAGTAGGAAAAAGTTCAATTATTTATGCTGGGTTAGTACCTGCCTTGAAAATGCAAAGTATTGGTACTCGTGATGTAGTGCCTATTGTACTTTCAGTTTATACTGATTGGATTAGTGTTTTAACGCGGACAATCAATGAAGAACTTACCCACAGAGGTATTAATAACTTAATCATAAAGCCAGAAATATTAAATCAGCAATTGCTAAAAAATCCACAACATTTAATTGTGCAATTGTGCCAAAATAGCGATCGAAATCTCCTCACCGTTTTAATTTTCGACCAAGTAGAAGAATTTTTCTTTGTCACCAAACAACAGAACGACAAGCGTATATTTTTTGAATTCCTCCGCATTTGCCTAGATATTCCTTTTGTGAAAGTAATTCTAAGTATGCGGGAAGATTATCTACATTATTTATTAGAAAGTAGTCGATTAACAAATTTAGATGTTATAAATAATGATATTCTCAGTAAAGATATTCGTTATTACTTAGGGAATTTTTTACCCGCAGAAGCTCATAGAGTTATTCAAAGTTTAAGCGAAAGAGCGCAATTTTATTTAGAACCGACTTTAATTGATGAATTAGTATCAGATTTATCTAGGGAATTAGGAGAAGTACGACCAATTGAATTACAATTAGTAGGCTCCCAACTTCAAGCCGAAAATATTACAACTTTAAAACAATATAAACAAGCTGGAACTAAAGAAAAACTGGTTGAAAGATTCTTAGAAAAAGTCATAAAAGATTGTGGAAAAAATAACGAACGTGCTGCCCGTTTAGTTCTTTATTTTTTAACCGATGAAAACGATACCAGACCATTAAAAAGTCGCTTAGATATAGAATCAGATTTAAACACCCTAGAAGAAGCAGATAAATTAGACTTAGTTTTAGAAATTTTAGTTGGGTCTGGGTTAGTTTCTCGTTTGGTAGAAAGTTCTACAGAATTATATCAATTAGTCCATGATTATTTAGCCGGATTTATTCGGGAACAACAAGAATTTCAACTGCGATCGGAAATAGAAGAACTTCGCCAACGCAACAAAAAACTAGAAGAAGATAAAAAACTTTTAGCCGAATTAGGAGAAGAAAAAGAAAGACGTAAAAACGCAGAAGAAAGTTTAAATCGTGTTTTAAAATGGCGATTTAAAGCGGCAGTTGCCACCGGAATTACTTTAGCTGTATTTTCTGCTTCTGCCTTGTTATTAGCTATTCGTTTCAATGAACAAAAAAAACAAGCAAAAATTAAGGAAACTACAGCAGAAATTTTACAAACTAACTCTAATGCCAAAATTTTATTATTTTCTAATGATCAACTAGGAGCATTAGTAAATAGTGTGAAAGCTGGCAAAAAATTACAAGAAAATCCTAAATCAAATTCCCTTGATACTTCAATTATCACGGTAAATACTTTGCAACAGATAATGTATGGAATGCAAGAAGATAACCGTTTAGAAGGTCATAAAGATTGGGTTTCCAGCATTACTTTTACACCAGATGGTAAAAATATTATTTCTGGCAGTAAAGATGGAAGTATTAAAATTTGGGGGGAAAATGGCGCAATAATAAATACTTTTAATAATAACAATAATAATATTAGAGAAATTTCTAGTATTAGTTTAAGTCCTGATGGTCAAACAATTGCTGCGGCAATTTATGATAAAAATTTAGAAATGTGGATGGTACAAATTAAAGACTTAAAGGGAAAATTAATAACTACTTTTTCTAAACAAAAAGCTAAAATTAGTAGCGTTGCTTTTAGCCCTGATGGAAAAATAATTGCTACTGGTAATTGGGATAAAACTGTTAAAATTTGGCAACGAGATGGCAAATTATTAAAAACTCTTTCCGGTCATACGGCTTTAGTTATAGATGTAAGTTTTAGTCCAGATGGTAAGATACTTGCTTCCGCAGGTACAGATAAAAATATTATCCTTTGGAACAGCTTAAACGGTAAACAAATCAATGTGCGGCAAGAGCATACAAGAGCAGTTAGTAGTGTATCTTTTAGCCCGGATGGTCAAAAACTTGTTTCTACTGGTGCTGATAAAAATATTAATATTTGGAGTCGAGAAGGTGTATTACTAGAAACTCTACCTGAGTCTAGCGATCGCGTTGTCAATGCTGCTTTTAGTCCGGATGGTAAACTTCTAGCTACTGCCCACTGGGATAATATTATTAATATTTGGAATATTAAAGATGGTAAATATAAATTGTTACAAACATTAAAAGGACATACTAATAGTGTTCTGAGTTTAAAATTTAGTCCAAATAGTCAAATTTTAGCCTCAGCAAGTGCAGATAATACTATTAAATTATGGAAAATTAATAAGATTTTATACCCAAAATTTCAAGGTCATGAAAATATAATATTGAGTGTTAATTTTAGTCCAGATGGTCAAACTATTGCTACAGCTAGTGAAGATACAAAAGTAAACCTTTGGGCACTAGATGGTCATTTATTAAAGACTTTTCCAGAAGGTAAAGAAAAACCTGTATTATCAGTTACTTTTAGTCCCGATGGTAAAACAATTGCTACCGCTAATGAAGACGATACAACAATAAAAATTTGGAATATTCAAGGTGAATTATTGCAGAACTTTAACGCCCATGATGAACAAGTTAATTGGGTTACTTTTAGCCCTGATGGAGAAACAATTGCTTCAGCTAGTAATGACAATAAGGTAAAACTTTGGAGTAAAAAAGGTCTGTTATTAGCGACTTTAAAAGGACATACAGATAATGTAAATAACGTTAGTTTTAGTCCGGATGGAAATATAATTGCTTCAGCTAGTAACGATCGCACGGTCAAATTATGGAATAAAGATGGTAAAAATATCGCTACTTTAGAAGGTCATACAGGTGAAATTAATAATGTTACTTTTAGTCCAGATGGGGAAATTATTGCTTCTGCCAGTACTGATAAAACGGTAAAACTTTGGGGAAAAGATGGTAAAGAAATTCAGACTTTACAAGGTCATATTGGTAATGTTTCTTGGGTAAGTTTTAGCCCAAATGGAAAAATAATTGCTACTGGTAGTTGGGATAAAACTGTTAGATTTTGGACAAAAGAAGGTAATTTGATTGATACATTCAAAGGCTATGGTAACGCAATTACTAGCCTGAGTTTTCGCCCGGATGGAAAAAGTTTAGCTGTGGCTACTGGTAAAAAGGTTATGATTAGTAATTTAGATTTAAATAATCTTTTAAAATCTAGTTGTGATTGGTTAGATGATTATTTAAAAAATAATTATAATACCAAAGACGATCGCCATCTTTGTGATTAAAATATTTAGAAAAAATTTTGGTAAAAATATAGGATAATTGCTATAATAAAATCTTAGCAATTATCCATTAATTATTAAATATGAGCTTTTATCTAGGTTTAGATTTCGGTACTTCTGGGGCGCGATCGACTGTTATAGATGCTGCTGGTAATATCCATAATGAATCCCATTATTCCTTTTATAATTCAGGAAATTTAATAGATCTTTGGCAAGATGCTTTATTTAATTTAATTACTCAAATTCCCCTACAATTGCGCCAAGAAATCAGGGCGATCGCTATTGATGGCACATCTTCGACAGTCTTATTATGCGATCGCACTGGAAGACCCATAACTGCACCTATTTTATACAACGACGATCGGGGGTTAGAAATAATAGAAACTTTAAAATCTATTGCGCCTCCTAATCATACCGTTTTAAGTGCTACTTCCAGTTTAGCTAAACTCCTTTGGTTACTCAAAAATTATAATTCCAACTTAGAAAAATATTATTTTTTACATCAAGCCGACTGGTTAGCATTTTTACTACATGGTAAATTAGGTATTAGTGAATATCATAATGCTTTAAAACTAGGTTATGACCCAGAAAAATTATCCTATCCTGACTGGATTTATACCATTAAAAATCTACCACAATTACCCCAAATAGTTACACCAGGAAATCCAATAGGTGAAGTAACAAGGGATATTTTTAATAAATTAAATTTACCAAAAGATTGCTTAATTTGTGCTGGTACAACTGATAGTATTGCTGCATTTTTAGCTAGTGGTGTACAGTCCCCAGGGGAAGCAGTAACATCCCTTGGTTCTACCTTAGTTTTAAAACTACTTAGTAACACTCGTATTGATAATGCAAAATACGGCATTTACAGTCATCGTTTAGGTAATTTATGGTTAACAGGAGGTGCTTCTAATACAGGTGGTGCAGTATTACGGCATTTTTTTACTGATGTTGAATTAGAAAATTTTAGTAGTAAAATTAATCCCGAAATAGCTAGTAAATTAGATTATTATCCATTACTAAAACCGGGCGATCGCTTCCCCATTAATGACCCTAATTTACCACCAAAATTAACACCTCGCCCCACAGATGCAGTAGAATTTTTACATGGCTTATTAGAAAGTATCGCCCGCATAGAAAAGCAAGGTTATCAACTATTACAAAATTTAGGTGCAAATACCCTAACTCGCGTTTATACCGCCGGGGGTGGCGCAAAAAATCCCGTTTGGAATCTTATTAGAGAAAGACTGTTAAAAGTACCAGTAATTAAATCAATTCAAACCGAAGCAGCTTATGGAACAGCATTATTAGCAATGCGAGGAATAAAAAAATAATTTTAATATTTATGATAACAATTAGAAAACCCATAAATAAGGGTGGTAATATTCACCCTTATTTAACGACTATTCTACCCGTTCCAATTTATCATTTTTTGGGTTTAAAATTTTTTGTCCATAGCCACGAAATTTAACGGCTAGAGAAATTTTATCTCCCTCCCCAAAAATCATTTTAATTTCCCCAATACCAAAGGAATAATGCAAGACTACATCCCCTACTTGCCAATTTTCTTGGACTGTATTAGTAGATTTAACTTTTTTAGCTGTTACAGTTGCCTTAGTACGAGATTTACCTACCGCATTTCCTGTGAGTAATTCTGTCGGTAATTCTTTTAAAAATCTTGAAGGTGTAGTATGTTCATAATTACCCCAGAGACGGCGTTCTGTTGCGTAGGAAAGAAATAATCTTTCCTGCGATCGCGTAATTCCCACATAACAAAGTCTTCTTTCTTCTTCCAAGGCTTTCGGGTCGCTGATACTCCGGAAATTTGGAAATAAACCATCTTCCATTCCCACCATAAAAACAATGGGAAATTCTAACCCTTTCGCTGAATGTAATGTCATTAAAGATATTGCTTCTTCCCCTTCTTTTAAATCATCTAAATCAGAAGCCAGGGAAGCATTAGCCAGAAAACCATTTAAAGATGCATCTTCATTTTCTTCGGCAAACTGTAGAATAGCATTATATAATTCTTCAATATTTTGTCTTCTATCTTCCGCTTCATCAGTACCTTGTTCTTCCAAATCTTTAATATAACCGCAATCATCCATTATCCCTTGGAAAATTTCTGCGGCTGGGAGAGTTGTTATTTGTTCCCGCCATTTAGTAATTATCTGGGCAAAATTATTAACTGCTTTGGCAGATCTGCCTGCTACTGTATTTACTGAGGTTTCATCGCTGATAATTTCCCATAAAGGTACGTTTAATTGTATGGCAACATTTTCTAAGCGATCTAAGGTTGTTTTGCCAATTCCTCTAGCTGGTACGTTAATTATCCGACGTAAACTTACGCTATCTGATGGGTTAGCTATTGCCCGCATATAGGCGATAACATCTTTTACTTCTTTGCGATCGTAAAATTTTAATCCTCCTACAATTTTATAGGGTAAACTTGCCCTAATTAATACATCTTCAAAAGCACGAGATTGGGCATTAGTTCGATATAAAATTGCAAAATTACCCCAATTAACTTCTGGGTTATTTCTTTGTATTTGGCGAATTTGATTAATTACAAATTCCGCTTCTTCTGTATCATTAAAGGCACGATGACAGTGTATGGGTTCGCCTTCGCCACGAGTTGGACGTAGGATTTTTTCAATACGTTCTGTATTTTTTTCGATTAAATGATTAGCAACTTGTAAAATATTTTCCCTAGACCGATAATTTTCTTCTAGTTTTACCATTGTTTTTGTTTCATCGTCAGGTAAGCGATCGCCAAAATCTGATTGAAATTCTAATAATATGGTATAATCTGCCATGCGGAAACTATAGATAGATTGATCTACATCTCCTACTACAAAAATCGATCGATTTTCCCATTTATCAAAAGATTGGGCTTCTACCCCATTAGTTACTAATAAGCTAATTAAATCATATTGAGTGCGGTTAGTATCTTGATACTCATCTACTAAAATATGATGAAATTGGCGATGCCAATAATCTAAAATTTGCTGATTTTGGCGAAATAATTCCACTGGCACGCGAATTAAATCATCAAAATCTAGGGCATTATTAGCTGCTAGAGTATCTTGATAAGCACTATAAACAGTTGCTATTACTTTACCGCGATAATTTGATTCCTCTTGCTCATATTGTCGCGGCGATAAACCTTTATTTTTGGCACCGCTAATTTCGTAACGTACTTTACGCGGTTCAAATTTTTTTTCATCAATATTTAGTTTTTTAGTAATTATTTCTTTAATTACACTCTGTACATCCGACTCATCAAAAATTGAAAAATTATGATTCCATTGGCGACCGGATTCATCTTTATATTTATCAATGTCATATCGTAAAATACGAGCGCATAAACTATGAAATGTACCTACCCACAGAGGTTTAATATATGTTTTCCAAACTCGCGATCGCAGTTTAGTTTGTTCCACCGGTGCTAACGCATCAAAAGATTTATGCTGTTTCTCTAAAGCAACTTGTTGAGCAAATAATTTTTCTATTCTTTCTTTCATTTCCCGCGCTGCTTTATTCGTAAAAGTAACTGCCAGAATATTTTCTGGATCTACTCTATGGTTACGAATTAAATTAGCAACTCTATAAGTTAAAGCCCTTGTTTTACCAGAACCCGCACCAGCAACAACTAATAAAGGCCCACAAAAATGTTCGACTGCTTGACGCTGAGATGGGTTAAGTTGACTGAGAAAATCCGTAGTTTGAGTCATATCTATAATATCCCCTATAATTTGATATTAATTTATTGTAAATGTTATCTTGACTATTGGAATTTTTTTTGTTATAATTTAATATTAATACAAAGTTATCCAAATATCAATCTGTAATTTCCAGATAGAGATTATCGCTATGCCTATTTACGATTATTTCTGTCCGAGCAATAACCAAAAAATTGAAGTAATGCACAGTATGAAGGATGAAGTAAAAACTTGGGGAGAACTGTGCAAGTTAGCGAAAATTGAACCGGGAAATACTCCAGCAGATGTACCTGTGAAACGACTTTTTTCGCCGCCAAAATTGATAGTTCCTACCTCTGATACTGATTATAAAAATGCGGGTTTAACTAAATTGGTTAAACGCGATACAGGAGTTTATGAAAATGTCACGGCTAAAGATGGCGAAAATCGAATTGTTTATCGCTAAATTTTAGCTAGATGTGATAATTTTAACCGCTAAATATGTATTGTTAGCGGTTTTTTTATTAATATTTTTTCTGAAAAAATTATCTAAAATTTATTACCAGGAATAATTAAATAGTAAATATTAAAATTATAAAAGCGATCGAACTTAAAATAATTAACTAATTATAAAAATTGTCCATCTCTGTAACCGTCCCATTTATCCTACCTCAAAAGGCAAGGCTAAGTAATTCCGGATTATGATTGGCAACATTTGAGTTAAATCTGATATCCTTTTACCATTTAGTATGAAACCCAAAATTAGCCTTGCCGTTGCGGCATTCCACATCGGACAACCTAAAACAATAGGGGAGTACCTAGAAATGTATAAAGCAACCCACGAAACAACAGATCATCAAGAAGACAAACACCCCTGGTGGGAGTCAGTAGAAAAAATACTTCAGGAACGCCATTGGCTGGAACTTGCGGAATATGGGTCTCTGGGTCTTTCTGCTATTGGTTCGATCGCGGCTTTGGTGTCGCAACAGGCATTTTACGCTTCGGCGCCAATGACCCTAGCTTTAGCGTTAAATGTGGCCAATCGTTCCCGGTGGCAACAAGGTATAAAAACTAATAATATGTCTGCTATTAGCCAAGTAGAACAAAAACTATTAGAAAATACCAGTAAAATATCAACTTTATCTGCTACAGGAGATCGGTTAGAATCACCACCTTTAAATGTTGATATGAAAGAAGTACAACAAGCAGTAGCAGAGGGAAGAGAAACTACTATTGCGGCAGTAGTAGAAGTACGGCAAAAGTTAAGTAGAGAAATTGAAAATTTACGAGTACAAGTGCAAACCATGCATTTGTCAAAACAAGTTGATTTGAGTGGGGTAGATAATTCATTAAATCAATTAAATCAAGCGATCGCGAAACTAAAAAGAGAAAATAGACAAACAATAATTCCCTATCTAATTCGCATGGGAAAAGCTATGCAAAAATTGCAACAACAGCAGAAAGATTCCCAGGAATCAACTGCTACTATGCAAGAAGCTATTAAACAATTGCGATCGGAAATAGAGGCATTAAATCATCAACGGCTTTCTGTGGGAATGCAAGCCAATGTAACGGCTTTACCAATGGCAGAACAAATAGAAGAATCTGTCAAACATTGGGCACAGGAAATCACCCAGCAGTTAAGCAAAATCAAGCCCTATGATTATCAATTAGTTATGGATCGCGATCGGGCACGTTCTTTGTTAATAGAAGCATTAGAAACAGCCCGCGAACAAGTAATAATAGTCAGCCCTTGGTTAAAAATGCGATCGCTTAAACAACATGATTTAATGCAAAAAATAGAAAATGCCTTAAAACGTGGGGTTCGCATTCGCATCGGCTGGGGATATTCCTCAGATATCGGCCTGGAAGATGACTCACAAAAGCTAATTACTATCAATAATAAGCAGTGGTTTTACCATAAAATCCGCGATGAAGCCCAGCGTTACGGCGGTTTATCTGAACTAATGCAATTAAAACAAAATTATCCCCAATTACTCACCTTAAAGTTATTGGGAACTAATGAAAATTTTGTCGCGTGCGATCGAAGTTTTTCCATGTTAGGTACTCATAACTTACTTGGGGCTGGTGCTGATAGCTTCCAACCCGAAATAGGGCTATATACAACCGAACCACGTATTATTGATGAATTAATTTATTCCTTTGAAAAAGCCAAATTAGAAGGTCGTTAAATTCACCAAAAAACGTTAATTTCTATTACTTGCAAATGTTTAAAGCCTGAAAAACCCTAACCCAAAAAGGGATTAGGGTTATGGTTTTATTTAATATCGTAACCAAAGAAATTAGGGTTAACTTCCCCTAATTCTAAATCATCTAAACCATACTCAGCCCACCGACGTTGCACCATTGCCGCAACTTCTGGATCTGATGTCAAAGGTGCCCCCCATTCATGCTCAGTTTCAGGAGGAATTTTAGTAGTAGCATCGATTCCCATTCTACCACCTAAACCGATTTTTTCACTAGCAAAATCTAAGGTATCAAAGGGAGTATTTGGTAAAATAAAAACATCCCGTGTCGGGTCTACTTTAGAACTAATTGCCCAGACAACTTGACGAGGGTCGCGAATGTTGATATCTTTATCAACAACTATCACAAACTTAGTGTAAGTAAACTGAGGCAAAGCACTCCAAAAAGCTAAAGCAGCGCGGCGGGCTTGACCAGGATAAGCTTTATCAATGGAAATAATAGCAGCTTTGTAACTAAGGGCTTCCATCGGTAGGAAGAAATCAACAATTTCCGAGACTTGTTGCCGTAATATAGGGGTATAAATGCGATTAAGTGCGATCGCCATTCCTGCTTCTTCCTTGGGAGGACGACCGCTAAAAGTAGTTAAATAAATTGGATTTTGGCGATGCGTCATGCAATGGAAACGAATTAAAGGAGAATCTTCTACACCACCATAATAACCCATGTGGTCGCCAAAAGGTCCATCTGGTAGCATTTCACCAGGAGTTATTGTTCCTTCTAACACAAATTCCGCATCTGCTGGCACTTCTAAATCTAACGTTTTACACTTAGCTAAATTAACACCAGAACCCCCATATAATCCAGCAAATAACCATTCTGATAAATCTACGGGAATAGGAGTAGCTGCCGCCATAATAAGTAACGGATCAACACCAATAGCGATCGCAATTTCTAACTTTTTCCCGTTTTCTGCCGCCTTACGTAAATGTCTAGCCCCACCTCGCACTGATAACCAATGTACTGTCATAGTATTACGAGATTGCAACTGTAACCTATATACTCCTACATTGGGAGTTCCAGTTTCACAATCTTTAGTAATTACTAATCCTAATGTGATAATTTTACCCGCATCTCCAGGATAGGGACGAATTAACGGTAATTGGTTTAAATCTAAATCATCTCCTTCTATTACTATTTGCTGACAAGCTGGGAAAAAATCTCGCCCCGGTTTGGCCTTAATGACGTCAAAAAGTACCTTGCCAAATTCTACTGCTTGAGAAATCTTTTTTGGCGGTTTTGGCTGTTGCAACATACTGAGTTTTTTTCCTAAAGCTTCTAATTCTTCAGGCTGCTGCATATTCATCGCCCAACAAATACGTTCCACTGTCCCCATAAGGTTAATAGCAATAGGATGGGGGGAACCTTTAACATTTTCAAATAACAAACCAGGGCCACCATGTTGTAACATCCGATTAGAAATTTCCGCTATTTCTAAATCTGGGTCAACGAGGGCTTTTATCCTTCGTAATTGTCCTCTTTCTTCCAGTAATTTCAGGAAGCCTCGTAAATCTCTAGCCATTGTTTTACAAAATGTTAAGTAACATCTTTTATTATGAATCAAAAAGTAACTATATTCAGATTAAATAAAATTAAATCAGATTAAATCGGATTAAATAGGCTATAATTAATTTTGTATATGTTTTTATATTTTGGTATTTTTGGGGATTTTTAAAATAAATAGAAATTGAATAATAGTATAATACTATTATTTAAATAATATTAAGTAGCCCTAAATAATTAGGGGATAGATTGATTATATAAAATTAATTTATTACTGGTCTATCCCCTTAATTTCAGATATTTGTGCCAGTAAATTTTAAACTTCTACCGAAGATTTTTTTTGTTTTAAATAGGCAAAAACTGATTTATCTCCAATATCTGCGGGAATAGCTTGAAATGTTTTCCGCAGGGCAAAAATTAAAAAGCATAATGCCCAAATAGCCAGTAAAACTTGCTGGGAAAATAGGGGTAAAAATCCTGCGAGATGAGATAAAAGTAACGTGGGAACTAAAGGTGTAAGAATTTTGGTTTCTAAGCGGTTAAAACAAAAGGCTTCTTTAAAATAAATTCCAGTTAATGCAGCAAAGGTAAATCCTATACCATAAATTAGTGTCATAGGATGATTGTAAACGGTAATAGCTAGGGGGTCATTGCTGGTAAATGCCAGGGCGATCGCTGCTACACTGCCAATTATCCAAAACAGTTGCAGTAAACGATGTAAAATGGCCATATAAATATGTATTGTAATTAAACAAATTCCCAAAGCTAGACAAAAACAGGCATATATGGGCGTTAGGAGGGATATAACAACAGCAGAATTACCCTGCCATAATACTAAAGTAGTACCGACAGCAAAGCACAATGCTGCTACCATTAAAGCACTGCGGTAAATCAGGACACCAAGGCGATCGCTTTTGGTAATCGTAAATTGGCCAAACTGACCTTGATAAATTTCTGGTTCCAACTGTGGTGAGTAACTCATATTTTTAATTTCACTCATCATTAACAATGTTATTTTTGTCACAATATACTTTAATCTATAAACGACAAGCGAGGAAATTATGTCTAAATCTAACAAACCCCAAAAAAATAATCATGTAACAAATGAACCAGAAGAAATAGTAATGCTAATTGATGAAACATTAGAACGTAAAATCCAGAGACAAATATTACATAAAATGCCGATGGATTTACCGGAGTTTTTTAAATCTATTAAAATCTTTGAAGACGATAATGAAACTATAGAATTAGATGAAGAATCATTAAAAAAATTAGAGGAACAGGATAATAGGATTCAAAAAATCCTAAATACTGAAAATATTGATGTAAATCGTAAAAATTTAATAACTTATCTCAAATATTTACAAAATAATGTGGAAAATCCCTGCGAAGTTAGCAGTATAGATCAGTTTCGATGGGAAGAATACTATCTTTATAGTTCTGGCAGCCTGAAAGAGTATGAAAAATTAAAAAAAATTCGCCCCAATCATACAGATAATTTTAATATTTTGAATTTTCAAAATGAAATAGATAAAAGCGGTATTATAGTTGAGGTGCAGCGTTTATCTGATCATAAAAAATTCTCCATACCCTTAGCTGAATTAGAAGCTAATGATAAAGAATCAAATAATTACCAGCTTTTAGATGATTATTCTGTTTGGTTCTATAATTATCAGTAGTGTAAAATGGCTTTAGCAAGATTGCGATCGCTAATTTTTAGTTAATTTTTGTGTTAGGGTGTTAGAATATTATTAAAAAATTATTTATTATGATAGCATTTGCTATTACAGTTAAAATGTAGTTATTTTTCTGGTTTTTAATTACTCGATGGGACTGGCAGTTTTAGGGTTTATTCATATCAAAAATTATCGCCTAGCCCCTACAGTAATTATATTATTTAACCTTAAATTATCAGAAAAAAACTAATAAAATATGTTGGGACTGATTTATATTATTAGTCGATAAATAGCAAAATCATAGCAAATATCTAGGTTAAACTATCCCTAAAAGAATAGTAAAATTGAAATCCAGCGTTTATGTTATAGTTAGTTTTAGTGTAATTTAGGGGAAAAATACATGACAATTGCTCAACTTTTCAATA
>CAWUOF010000004.1:0-24335 GCA_963923765.1 uncultured bacterium
TACTACAACTCCTAGCAGCACTTCTGCTCCAGCATCTAGTACTACTACAACTCCTAGCAGCACTTCTGCTCCAGCATCTAGTACTACTACAACTCCTGACAGCACTTCTGCTCCAGCATCTAGTACTACTACAACTCCTGACAGCACTTCTGCTCCAGCGTCGAGTACTACTACAACTCCTCAATAAGCTAGATATGGAGTTATCAAGTTATCGCTTAGGGATGGTTAGTTAAGTAACAGAAAATTTAATAGCATTTCAAAGCGATCGAAGAATATTTCTTAGCTAACATAGTGAAAAATAATCGCCTCAAAACATAAATTTGAGGCGATTTTTATTGATGGTTTTATTTGCTAATAATTCCTGACCATTGCACTTTTTTAAGTCCATCCCGACGATAGGAAAAAAAGTGGTCTGGGTTTTGGTAGGTACAGTAGGGTGCGATCGCTATTTGTTCTGGATGAATACCTAATTTTTCTAATTGCAAAGCTATAATTCGCCGCACATCTAATTTCACTCGATCGACTTCGGTATCTGTTAATAAGGGTGAATTTGGTAGTTGAAAAAGAGTATCTAAAATTGATGGTGTTTCCATATTAGAGCTATTTGCAACAATACTAGATCCTACTTCCGCAGCTACTTTTACATCAACTTGGTAAACTTCCCCAGCAATGCCTGGACCAATAGCAATTACCAAAGAATTTAATTTACTACCTTGTGATAAAAGTCGATCGATAGCTATAGGAACTATTTTAGCTGCCGTTCCCCGCCATCCAGCGTGTACTGCCGCTACTTTTCCCGTTTCTGTATTAGCAATTAGCACCGGCGCACAATCAGCACTACAAACCCAAACTGCCTGATTTGGAGTTTCGGCCACTAAACCATCAGCACTTAATAACTCTTGTGATGGCAATTCTGTATTATCAGTTTTTTTTGTTAGATCTATTTCGGTTGTACTAAGTACCTTGTTGCCATGTACTTGTTTAATTCGATAAACTTGACTATTTGGTGATAATACTGTTACTAATTCTTCTGGGCGTTGCGGCCAAAAATGTTGGGTAAAAAAACCGTGAGGCCAAGATTCTAAAAGACTACAAGTTAGATAAGGAAGTCCTTGCCAAGATTGCCAGTACCAATTATGCATGGGAAATTAATTTGATAGATTTGCTTTTTACAACTACTATTATGGGCAAACTACCCTAGTATATTATGAGTTTTGAGTTTTATTGTTAATTCATTATGCAATGGTCGGGAAAGTAAAAAGTAATCATCGATTTATGGTAACTTAAGTATTGGTGTTTTTAAGTAAGAGTTGTGGAATTTGAGCAAAAAAAATTAGAATATGCTCTTGATATGTTACAGTTACAGGCGATGTTATCACCATTGCTAAAGTTTTCTTTTCATATTTTTGAGCAGGTTGACTCTACTAATAAAATAGCTTGGGACTTAATAAATGCCGGTGCAAGCCCAGGAACAGTAGTAATTGCGATTCAGCAACAAGCTGGAAAGGGACAATGGGGAAGGCAATGGGTGTCGAGTCCAGGAGGTTTATATTTATCTTTGGCGATCGCTCCTAATTTGCCAGCAGAGGATAGTTTATTATTAACTTTGTGTAGTGCTTGGGGAATTGCCCAGGTTTATCGCGATCGCCATATTCCTGTTTTTCTAAAATGGCCTAATGATTTAATTCTCTGCGATCGTAAATTAGGTGGTATTCTGACTGAAACTAAAATACGTCAAGGTCATATTACCTCAGCAGTTATTGGTGTTGGAATTAATTGGGCTAATTCTGTTCCCGAAACTGGTATTAATTTGCTATCTTTTTTAAATAATGAAAATTGTTTTAATTCTAAAGATAATCATATCAATTCTTTAGAAATGCTGACAGCTTATACTTTACAAGGATTAAATTATGGCTATCAGTTTGTTATCAGTAAAGATAAAAAATATTTATTAAATTCATATCAAAAATACTTAATAAATATAGGAAAACCTGTAGTAATAAATGGGCGATCGGGAATTATTACAGGTTTAGCTCCTAATGGAGATTTACAAGTATCTTTACAACCTGATAATAATTTACCGGTTGAGGAAATAAATTTACAACCTGGTACAATTAGCTTAGGTTATGATAATTAATCTATTTATTAAAAATTAGCTATATGTAATTTTTCTTGTAATTCCTCTTTAATACGGTTAAGTATGGAAGTTTCATCAAGGGTAGAAAGAATACGACTAACAACAGCTTTCGGACCATCTGGCCCCCAGGAAGCACCGTTAGCTAGATAAGCTTTGGTAACTTGACCGATCGTATATGAAGATACCCCAGCTACACTAGCTTGAGTGATAGCAACGGAAATATAACCAGCTAGAGATGCTCCGCCGGTAACGGGTGCAGCTAAACCTAAAATACCTTTTAAAGAACTAAGTCCTAAATTTGCCAGAAGTTCACTAGCAGTAATACCACCCATACTAAGGGCGATTTTTTGTAGTAATGCTAAGGCTCCTTGTTCCGTCATGCTGATACCATAAAGTTTAGATAATGTTAATATCATGGCTACATCTATAACAGCACCACTAAGGATATCTACGACAGTAACAGGATTAAGGGCGATCGCGACGGATTTAGTTATAACTCCATTCCAGATAATTTTATTAGCGCTATTATCTCGAATTAGCATTTTTCGTTGTACTAATTGCTCATTAATATCTCCCGCATAGAGCATAGTATTAAGAGCAACTAAGGATTTACCTTCTCTGTCTAATATATCTAATATTTTTACTTTTAAATCTTCAATTTCCGGCTGACCACGAACTAACCGCACTCCTTGACTACCATCTTCACGTTTTACTGCTTGGGCAACTAAGGGGGAAGCTGCGGCCATAACTATTTCATCGGGTGAGATTAATTCTCGCACACGATCGTCACGAATTTTTTCATAAATTGCAAGGCGATCGGCATCAGGATACTGATCTATTTTATTAAAAACCAGTAGAATAGGTTTACCAACTTCCCGTAACTGGGATAGTGCTTCATATTCTACTTTCGTCATATCGCCAGCAATAATAAATAAAATTAAATCTGCTTGTTGTGCGACTTCTTTTGCTAAAGCTTCTCTAGTTTGACCGTCTATTTCATCAATACCGGGAGTATCAACTAATTCTACTTGGGAAATACGATAGGAAACTGTTGCTGGGTGATTTTCAGAGGTTTTTTCGTTTATTTGTTCTCCATCTACTGTCCAATTTCCGATTTGGGCACTGCGAGTTACACCATGCAGTGGGCCAGTTTCAAATATATTTTGACCTAATAAAGCATTTAAAACCGAAGATTTTCCTCTGCCTACCATACCAAAGGCGGCTATTTGGATAATCGATCGCTCTAATTTATCTAACATATCTTGTAAACCCCCGATCGCGGGTTCTAAGCCGTTTCGCTCTTGGGGGGTCAAGTCGAGATTATCTACTAAATTTCGCAGGGCGTCTTTTGCCTGTTTATAATTTAGTTCCGCTTGGATGTCTTCAAAACTTAAAATTACATTGTCCCATCCCCGCTCCTGTAGATTTTGGTTCGGGGAAAGTGATTTTTGTTTAGGGTCAGGCAAGGAATTAGCCAATTTTTTCTCCTCTCCTTTACCGAATTAGTCGATATTCTTCGATTTTAATTGAAATCGGAGCAAAAAATTAGCCAGGAGAATTTTTCAACAGCAAAAATAGAAACAAATTTTTGTTTCTGGTGATAAAGAAATATATGCAATAATAGACTTGTATCGTTATTCCCTGTTTTCCAGAGAATTTAGACAGAACGGGCCATAAAGGAAAGATCTAAAGTACCAAAATGAGTACTTAGAGCAAGATTAACATTTTCCAACCCTTTAATTAACCACTGTACACCTTCTTTGGGTTGAAATTCATAGTGACTAAACAAGATGGAAAAACGTTTTTCTAAATAGGGTTTAACTTTACGACAAATTAAGACTATTTTTAGTAGTAGTCCGGTGGTAAGAGTTGAGCCGATATTACTCATTAAGTCAATAAAGACAAAATGATTTGGCTGTTGGGGACTATCTACGACAACAAAGTTTAATAGTTGACTGCAAGTTCTCACTATTAGGAAGTCGCTGAGTTTTTGTGAATCACTTTGTGGTAATGTAGCTTGTAGTTGTTTGTAAAGGCGATCGTTAAATTGTCTTCTCCCATATCCTGGATCGATATATGAAGTTAAATATTCATATAAATCATCTTTAAATTCGCCATAATTTTTGGTTTGGGAGGTATGGGTGAGAAAACTTTGCGCTAAATCTCGATAGGTATATGGGCCTTCAGCTTTGCCGACAAATTGTTTAATGGCGCTGAATAATTCTCGATCGCTTAATAGGGTAGGATTTTTTATAGTTTGGATTATTTGCCCTGGTGTTGGCGAATTTTGCGCCATGCGCGATCGTCTCATTTGATAAGTTACATACTGGGATAAATTAATTTCATATTGTTTCTGTACTTTGGCTTGAATTTGTCTAACTGTTTGTTGATGTTCATAACCGCTATCTTCACTCAACAAACAATGAGAATACAGATAAGGATATCTACTTATTAACGTGCCTAATGGTTTATTTTGTTCACTATTTACTTCGTTACTTCTATTGATAACACTAGCTAACCGTTTTATTGTTAGATATTGTTCACTTTGTAAAAATATTTGGATTAATTCATGTAATCTTCTGGCATTTCTAGGACGCCAAGAAGTACCACCTAATCTACTTGAAGCACTATCAAAAAGATCAACTAATTGACCAATTCCTCCGGCTAGTTGCGGTTGCATTTGCCAACGATTAATTAAAATATGACAGCATCTATTTAGCAGAAATTTAAAATCCTGATCTGCTCCTTTTGATGCCGCCATATTTTCTAGGATAGCTACTATATTTTGATCTGGATATCCTATGCCATCAATAAATAAGCAGCGAAATATTTCGAGCATTTGTGATGGCGATTCAATTTCTACCAATTTGAGTAGATGATCATATAGCTGCTGTTCTTCGTTGCTAATACTATGGCGTTGGTAGCGATCATTTAAATTTTTCATAATTATTACTTCCCGCACTATTTATCTTCTACTCACTTTGACCTTTAGGATTTGCAAAAACAATTGTTTAATTTTGTTGGATTCTGAAAAGTATATTTTGCCTGAATTTAGATAATAAATATTATATGAATATAATCTTTATTTTTAATCCCTCCTTTACAATTTTTTAATTTATTTTTCTTATTTTTATTCTTATAACCATAAATTAATTTCATAATTATTAATTCCATTATATGTATATGTCCAAAATATACTATATAATAAAGATGCTTTTTTAAAGCCTGCTTAAAGATTCAACGGAAAAGTATAAAGTTTTAACAAAGTTTCCGTAAAATTACGTAACTTTATGGAAATAAACCAAAATTTTATCAAATAAAAAGGTCATCGCTAGGGATAATAACAGAAGATTGTTGAGAATTGTAATTGTGTAGAATATGCCTTGTAATTTAACCTTAGCCCAACTAGCTGAAGTTTTGAATAGCGAGATTCGCCACATTGGGGACAATGATTTAAAAACTGTGGCCAATGGTATTACTACAGATACTCGCAATATTAAACATTCGGAAGTATTTGTAGCACTGCGAGGAAATAAGTTTGATGGACATCTATTTGCCAGTGCTGCCCTAGAAAAAGGGGCGATCGCTCTAATTGTTGATTATGAATTGCCGCTAAATGTTCCACAATTTGTGGTCAAAGACACATTAAAAGCTTATCAAGATATTGCTAATTGGTGGCGTCAGCAATTTAATATCCCAATCATAGGTGTTACTGGTTCGGTAGGTAAAACTACCACAAAAGAATTAATAGCCGCAGTTTTGGCAAGTCAAGGTCAAGTCTTGAAAACTTACGCTAATTATAATAATGAAATTGGAGTACCAAAAACTCTATTGGAATTAGGGCCAGAACATGATTTTGCTGTTATTGAAATGGCTATGCGTGGTGCAGGACAAATAGCTTTATTAACACAAATAGCCCAGCCGACAATAGGAGTAATTACTAATGTAGGTACTGCTCATATTGAATTATTAGGCTCTGAGCAAGCCATAGCTAATGCCAAATGTGAATTGTTAGCAGAAATGCCTAAAAATAGTGTTGCTATTTTAAATGCAGATAATCAAAGATTAATAGCAACAGCCGCTAATTTTTGGCAGGGAGAAACCATAACTTATGGCTTAGAAGGAGGAAAATTACGGGGAGAATTAATAGACGATCGCACTTTATTAGTAGATGGGGTAAACTTGCCTGTGCCCTTACCAGGTCGTCATAATGCTTTAAACTATTTAGCTGCTTTAGCAATAGCACAAGTTTTACAAATTAACTGGAAATCATTACAAAATGGTTTAACATTACAAATGCCTGAAGGTCGATCGCAACGTTACGAAATCGGTAATGATATTATCATTTTAGATGAAACCTACAATGCCGGCTTAGAATCAATGTTAGCGGCTTTACAAATGTTAGCAGAAACTCCTGGAAAGCGTCATATTGCAGTGCTGGGAACTATGAAAGAATTAGGAGATTTTTCCCTAGATTTTCATCGCCAAGTCGGAGAAAAAGTACAACAGCTTAAATTAGATGGTTTATTTATCTTTGCTGATGTAGCTGAAGCCGAGGCAATGGCGACAGGCGCTGGGAATATTTCCCCGATCGAAACTTTCCAGGCAACGCCAGAAAATCGTCAGGTTTTAGTAGAAAAATTGCAAGCATTTGTTCAACCAGGCGATCGCTTATTATTTAAAGCTTCCCATTCAGTAGCCCTCGACCGTATTGTCCAACAATTCCGCATTGATTTTACTACAGTTAATTAGTAGGTTTTTCCTAGTTAGTTGGCTAATAAACCATAAAGACACCAAGAACGAAGTAATATTAAATTAGATGCATAAGTATATACTTAATGAGATTTTTATCGGTGTTTTGGTGTCTTTGTGGTGATGAATTTAAAATTATATATAATTAGGAAAAAATATTTTATAATAAAGTATAACGCCAGCGTCCCCGGAGAAATACGATCACTAATACAATAGAGCGAACTATCCAATCACAAGTAGAACCTAACCAAACACCAACTAAACCCCAATGGCAAACAAAAGTAAATAAATAAGTAGCCGCAAGACGTACTACTAACCAACCTGCACAAGCTACATAAAAAGCAGATTTAGTATCACCAGCACCGCGTAAAGATTGACCTAAAACAATGCTAATAGCCATAAAAGGTTGAGCGACAGCAGCAATATAAAGACAAGGAACTCCCGCCGCAACTATTTCGGAATCATGGGAAAAAATTTGTAATAATTCATCAGGAATCAGCCAAAAAAACAAGCTAAATAACATTAGTAAAGCCGTAGCTAAAAAGGTAGCCCAACAAGCGCCTTGATTAGCTTTGTGGGGGCGATCGGCTCCTAAATATTGAGCAACAATAGTAGCAGCAGCAATACCAAAGCCATCTGCCGACAGAAAACAAATTAATTCAATACTAATTAAAGCTTGATTAGCAGCCATAGCTGCACTTCCCAAGGAAGTTAGCATAGCTATATATCCAAAGTAACCTATATGCTGGACAAATTCCTCACCAAAAGCAGGTCCAGCAATGCGTAATACTCTAGCGATCGCTGCTCTTTCTCCTCCTCTTCCCCGTAAAGTTAACGCTGCTTTTTTATGACTTAATAATATGATTAAAACTATGGCATTAATAGCTAACGCCGCCACACTACCAATAGCCGCGCCACGCACTCCCAAAGCAGGCGCTCCCCAGTTACCAAAAATTAAAAAATAATTGATGAATGCGTTAACAGCATTGCTAAGTAAAGCCACTAGAAAAGGCGATCGGGTATTGCCAGATGATCTTAAAAGAGTAGCAGCGAAATTACTTACTAACATTAAAGGCATAGCAGGCAGTAAAATACTGATGTAATCAATAGCAGCCTGTTGTACCTTAGCATCAGAATTTGGAAATAAATCTACAAGATTTTCTATGCTTTGGAAACTAAATAAACTGACAAGCGTACCTGCTAAGACAGCAAATATTAAACTACCTCTAACTGTAGCGGCAGCCAAGGCTCGATCGCCTCTGCCGATCGCCCTTCCTACCAGAGATATTGAGCCAATAGAAACCGAGGATAATAAACTAGAAATTCCCCATATTAAAGTACTACTAATCTGCATTGATGCTAAAGCATCCCCATCATAACGACCTAGCATCAATCTATCTACTAAAAATACCAGGGTTTCTAATAAATACTGCCCAATAGCAGGTGCAGCTAAAAATAATACTTCCTGGCTAATATTTTTTTCCGATTTGGGCAGAGAAATTTCTGCTTGAATTTCTGCTAGTTTTACTTCTGGTAACATTATTTCAATTGTGAACTTTCTCTGACTATATTTTCAACATTTGCAAAATCTAAAAATCCTGAATATACTGTATTTCAGTTATGGGAATTTTAAATTTTTACTACGAAAATTTTTCGAGCCTTTTCATCATAGCCCATAAATCCGATTTTTTTCCAGTACTTTATTAAATGTGTAACAAATTATATTGCTATTTCAATAGACTTCTTGCGAAAGTCAGGCAAGAGGCTTTCTTGCAAGAGGCAAAAGCCAGAAAGATTCATGTTTTCTTAACAAGAAATGATTATTTTTTTAGTTTCGCAAGAAGTTCAATATTTCAACACTCTATTTTATTTACCGGAATAATAGTTAAAGTTATATTTTGGAGTTGAGAATTTTAAAAATCTAATATTAAAATTTTAAATAAATTTAAAATAATAGCATTAGTCCTAAAAATTAAGATAAAGACTAATGCTATAAATTTACACAATGAATTATTTTCTACTAAAATGGTTTTTGAGTTTGGACAACCTGAAGACTACCACCAGCATATAAATTAATATTTACAGACTGAAAACCTAGATTAGATAACAAATCAGTTAAATTAGTTTCTAATAATTGCCAAGCAGTTTCAGTTTCAAACAACCATAAAAATACTGCCATACCTGGCCAAAATAACCAATTATTGGGACGATGAAAATCAACTAAAGTAAAAATTCCTCCTGGTTTGAGAATTCTATATACTTCTTGGAGAATTTGCTGTAATTGTTGAGGTTCCATTTCATGCATAGCGGCACTAGAATGCACCAAGTCAAAATAATTATCTGAAAAGGGCATTTTTTCTGCAAACGCTTCCACATACTCTGCTTCTGGTACATTGTTTTTCGCCCGTTGTAGGGACATAGGCGAGGCATCTAGTCCGGTGACGTGATTAGATAATTTTACCAGTATTTTTGTCGTTTGACCGCTACCACAACAAAGATCAAGAATTTTATAATTTGGGTGAATATCCAAATTTTTTATAGGTAAATTGCGAAAGCGTGTTTCACCACCAACACTCAAGGCAGCTAAACTAGCTATGGTATCGTATAGCCATTGATAGCGGTAACTCCAGTCTCTGAGAATGGTTGCCATTGTAGAAAATTCGGGTAAGTTATTGTCAATTATTATGTATTATTGATGATTAGAAGTGGGCATGATAAATAATGCCCAAAAGCAGTGAAAAATTTTTCATGCTTCTAATTTAGATGCACAACAGATTTGTTACAATAGGTAACGAAAATTAAAAATATAGGGAAAGTGTAACTGCTATGGGTCGTATTGGGGTTTTATTACTAAACTTAGGTGGGCCAGAAAAGCTGGAGGATGTTGGGCCTTTTTTATTTAACCTGTTTTCTGACCCAGAAATCATTCGCTTGCCATCTCCTTGGTTACAAAAACCTTTGGCTTGGTTGATTTCTACTATGCGGACTAAAAAATCTCAAGCTAATTATCTTCACATTGGTGGTGGTTCACCTTTACGTCGCATCACGGAAGAACAAGCTTATGCTATTCAAAAAAATTTACAGGAAAAGGGAGAAGATGCCCAAGTTTATATAGGAATGCGCTATTGGCATCCTTTTACAGAAGAAGCGATCGCCAAAATTAAGCGCGATCGCATCGAACAATTAGTAATTTTGCCTCTATATCCCCAATTTTCCATTAGTACTAGCGGTTCTAGCTTCCGTCTGTTAGAAAAAATCTGGCAAGATGATCCTAGCCTAGAAGAAATTGAATATACTGTTATTCCCTCTTGGTATCAACGCCCAGGCTATCTGCAAGCAATGGCAGAGTTAATTACTCAACAACTTAATCAATTTGCCAATCCTGATCAAGTACATATATTTTTTAGTGCTCACGGTGTTCCTGTTAGCTACGTAGCAGAAGCAGGAGATCCTTACCAGCAAGAAATTGAGGATTGCACCCATAAAATTATGCAAACCCTCAATCGTCCTAATGATTATACATTAGCTTATCAAAGTCGCGTCGGTCCGGTGGAATGGTTGCAACCCTATACCGAAGATGCTATTCAAGAATTAGCCGATCGCAATGTCAAAGATTTGCTAGTAGTTCCCATTAGCTTTGTTTCCGAACATATCGAAACCCTACAAGAAATTGATATGGAGTATCGAGAAATTGCCGAAGCAGCAGGAATTCATAATTTCCATCGTGTTCCTGCCCTAAATACCCATCCTGTATTTATTGAAGACTTAGCTAATATAGTATTAGAAGCTATTAAAGCTCCTAAACTAAAACTATCTGAGGTTATGCATCCCACGAAACAAGTTAAGATGTATCCTCAAGAGCGTTGGCAATGGGGAATGACTACAAACGCTGAAGTGTGGAATGGTCGTTTAGCTATGATTGGTTTTGTCGCTTTATTAATAGAATTAATTACTGGACAAGGCCCACTTCACGTTGTTGGTTTACTTTAAATAAGTAATAAATATAATAGGGAGCAGTAATGAAAGTCTATTATTTGGAATTTTTCAGAAATTGTTTCCCTTATAAACTGCCAATACTTTGTAATAATTAATAGGTAATAGATATTAGCTAATATTTTTTCAAGGATTCAGGAATTACCAATAAAAATTTGATGTTTTTGAATTTTTATTTTAACATCTACGCTTTAAAAATTAGAAATTATCTATTACCTATTTACAAATTAATCCGGATCACTTTTATACAGTCGAGGTTGATGACGATTGGTTTTAGCAGATTGATCTATATACCAGCGATACCATGCTTTAGAACTACGAATAGCTAACCATAATAATAATAAAGCAATTATTCCTCCCTGTCTAGGCGCATCTAAAGCAAATAAAACCAAGGCAAACGATAAAAAATCTTGTATAAAAATAGCCCAGAGAGGTAAACCCCGTAAGCGATAAAACCAGCCAGCTAAAACAAGCTGAAATACGAAAGCTAATAAACCACCTACTATACCAATCATCCATATCCACCAATTCGGCATATCGTAGGCTATAGCAACAGTTACACCCATAATAGAACCCACTAGGGGACTAAATATTAACTGTAAAATTTGTAATAGTCGTTGCCCTAAAAGTTTTTTAGAGGCAAATAATTCAAATAAAGACCAACTTACTAATATTCCGACAACTACCTGGGGATGTATTAAAGATAATAATGGTACACGCGACCAAAGATCGTTTCGTAATAAACCAATTAAAAGTAAAGGTAAGGCTATCCTCATTCCTGCTGCCGCCGATGCGGAAAGGGCTGCTAAAATTTCTATCATAATTTTTATAATTTTGTTCCACTACAATCTAGGTTTTAAATATTAAATTTAATAATATATTACCTAAATTTTATTGTTTTTATTACACCTTTACGGTACTGTTAAAATCAGTAATTATAGATAATTCCTAGAAAATCATTAATTACACATATCAATAAGTTTGTTACATCACAGCATGATAATTTTTTGCCTGTTTTAAATAGGTAATTTGTTTAGTAATATTACTAACTGGGGATTTTTTTTATTTTTATGAATTTAAATTTACCCAGGTTTGGGCAATATACTAATAATATAAATTCATCAGAATTTTTGCTGGTGGTCAGGATCACAATAGGATAAAAAATTTATCAAGTATATTTTCCAATATTTAAAATAAAAAGCAATTAGGGGTTTCACCCCCCAGATGCCGATTCATATAGGCTTAATATTATTTTAGATGGTTTAAAGGTGGTTTAAAGTAAAAATATAATAAATCAAGTTCCCTGATTTTTTAGTTGGGTTGGGATAAGTAGCGCGAAAAAAATTAATTGGTTTAGCGGGTTGGACACTTGTTATAGTGGCTAGGGGTATGGGATAGCCGATCGCCGTTGAGGTACGATCGCATTCAAGAATTATTTATATAACGGACTCAAACACCGGAAAATATATAAATAATTCAGAATTTATATAATTAGTGATTTTATTTAAATATAGAGAGTTTTAGTTAATGTCATCGACTTTTGACCGGGACATCAGTATTTTAATCAACGTCAAAGCCTCCCATCCTGAATTATTAATAGGTTTAGATGCGTGGTTAAAACTGGGTTTAATTTCAGAAACTCAGGTTAAGCATTTATGCCGCGAATATTTAAGCTGCCCTTTACCCCAAACACAAACTATTAGCCCTATTCCCCCAATAGTAAAACCAGAGGAATTAAGGAAAACGCCAGAAAAGTTACCAGAAAAGCCAGTAATACCAAAAACTCCAAAAATTCCCATCGGTTCCCCTACTAAAGGAAATTTTATAACTAATAGCCTACAGTCTTTAATGGCAGAAATTAGTGTCAGATGGCTATTATTTTTAGGCACTTTTATGGTGGTAGTATCTTCTGGGGTATTAGCCGCTAGTCAATGGGCAAAATTTCCACCTGCTGGACAATATGGTATTTTACTAACATATACGTTAATTTTCTGGGGTATTAGTTGGTGGACGCAAAAACAGGGAAATTTAAAATTAACTGGTCAAACTTTGCAATGGATAACTATTTTATTAATACCTGTAAATTTTTTAGCGATCGATAGTTTTCATTTATGGCGCAACCCTCTGGAATGGCTAACTACTATTCTTGCTGCTATTACGCTAACATTTATATCTGTATTGCTCATCAAAAATCAACCTCAAGCTTCCGGTTTAAGTTTATTTAATAATTTAGGGTTAAGTTATCTTCATTTGGGGTGGAGTTTACCTTTATATCCTGTAGTTGCGGTATATATTGGTACAATAGAAACTGCTTTGGTTTCATTTTTGCAATATCGCCAATTATCTAAATCAGGTTTAAATCAAACCCAGATAAATCTCAAATCTCCTAATTTCCCTGGAGTAGCTATAATTATTTATGCACTTTTAATGTTAATTTTGCGCGGTATTTTTGCGGCTGGGTTAACTATAGGAGAATTAGGTTTAGCTGTGGGTATTTGTGGCTGGTTGTTGGCGTGGCTACCCCAACAGGAAAACCGAGAAAAAACTTTAGTAAGTAATATAAAAAATACTACAAATTCCGGTAATTTACCAACTTATAGATCGTCTTTAACTGCTGTTGTGCCTAATGGTGTGGCGGCTGGAAATATTTCCGATCGCTTTTCTGTATGGGAAAGTATAGGCGGAGTGTTGATATTAATAGGATGGTTAGTTTCATTAAAAACTAATCCTGCCCAGGCGATCGCTGTTAGTGGTATTGGCTTATGGTTTTGTGCTAGTCGTCTATTAAGATTTTGGTTACAAATTGATTTACTAGGTATTTTTATAATTGGTTTACAGACAATTTGGTTAAGTTGGCGTTTAATACCTATTGAGATACAAAAAAATATTATTGCTACTGCTACTCAAATTACTGCTACTGAAAATATACCTATTGCCCTGCTGAGTTTAGCTTTATTTCCCTATATATTATTTATGCTATGGCTGACAAATTGGCTACACGATCGCCACCAGTCTCAGCTTGCTAAATTTGGGGAAATTTTAACCCTGTTGTTGGGTTTAAATTTAACAGTATTAAGCTTATTTAGCCCGATAGTGCGATCGATTAATTTAGCTGCCTCTACCATAATTTTAATTTTGGCTACTCAGCGATATTGGAAATTAGAAAAATCTCCAAATTTATTAGCCTCGGCAAATCAAACAGCCAGAAATTATCAATATCAAAATCAAAGTTTTAATAATCAATCATCTATTCCTGATTTGATATTTTTTGTATATTTAACGCAAATTACTGCTGTATTAACTATAATTAGCATAATTGATTGGTATTTACCAAAACTTGTGTTAGGAGTATGGGCAGCAATTTTATTATTTATAATGGTGGCGGAATGGTTATTATTAATTATTAATTTTTCCTCGCCCATCGGTGTTTATAGAGAAAGTAATCAACATGAAAATTCCATAATAAATAGAGATATTTTAACTCGTAGTATTCGTAAAAGTAGTTGGCATTTAGGGTTAGCATTAGCTGGCTTAAGTTATTGGTTATTGTGGCAAAATTATGAAATATCTAATTTAGAGATTACCATAATAAATCGTTCAGCATGGGGTTTATTGTGGTTAATAGTACCTATTTCTCTGACAGGGATAGCTAGTTGTCGTAACTCATTACCGCGATGGCAATTAGCAAGCTGGTTAAGTATAATTACATTATTAATGGTACAGGGTTTAACTCTGGGAATATCCAGCACTAGGTTAGTTAGTTTGGGAATAGCTATCTGTTTAATGTTAGTGAATACCCAATATTTACAAAATACTCGATCGGCAGTAGTTACTATTGGTTTTTGCTTAAGTTTTATTACTGCCTTACTATGGCAAGGCATACCAGGATTTTTACCCTTATCTGGACCAGGTTGGTTAATTGCGATCGGGCTGTTTATTTCTACTTTATGGCTATTGCGAAGTTGGATAATTTATCATAGCTATTCCCTGACAGATATTTATGCGCCAGCTATAGATCGTTGGGGAATATTTCTATTTACTTTTCAATCCATTATTTTAACCCTTCATTCCTTGACAGTTTATTGGAATTGGAGTCAAGCAAATATTTATATTATCCTTGCTACTGCTATTACCATGATAGCAATAGTTTATCGAGGTTGGCGTCAACCTTCTAACTGGACTATTTATAGTTTAGGTTGGAGTTTAGAAATTTTTGCCGCAGAAACCCTGGGATTTTTCGATCGCTCGCCTCTTAACCTAGCAATTGCTAATATAATCTTAGGCTTAATTGCACAACTACTAGGCGACTGGTGGCAAAGAAAAACCCGCCGAGAATTTCCGAGTAGCTGGCATATTTTACCTCTATTATATGGCGCTTTAGGTGCTATATTACGGTGGAATATATTTACCAGTTGGACAGGTTTAACTACTTTAAGTTTAGCCTTAATTGCCATTGGGGTAGGCAGACGCCAAGCCATATTTAAACCCTTAATTTATTTAGCTTTAATTGGCATATCTTTTTCTGCTTATGAAATACTTTTTTATCAGCTTTCCCAAATTAAAACAGGAGCGATCGGTGATGGCTTAATAGCAATGGCTACTTTAGGCACTACTATTATGTATGCCTACCGCATTTTAACTCCTTGGCTGATAAATTATATCGGTTTAACCAGAAATGAATTAAAAGCAGCCGCCCATTGCCATTGGGTTTGGAGTAGTTTATTATTAATGGCAACTATAATTACTCCTGTAGAATATAACCAATTTTTAGGATTAGGTACAGGTTTGTTTTTAGTGCGTTATGCTATTTATCAAGGCAGAATTGATACTAATTTTGAATCCTTAGCAATTATTAATCAGGAAAAAATTACAAATATAAATAATAATACCTGGTTAACATTACCGGAAATTTGGGTGTATTTAGGGCTATTAGAAATAGTTGGCTTAAGAATTTTTTGGTTAAATACACCATTAAAAATGTTATTTTCTCCAACATTTTTACCTTGGAATGCCATGATAGCAGTTTTAGCTGCTGCTATTATTTATATTTTGCCTTGGCAAAAGTGGGGATGGATAAAACGACCATTTTTTATATCAGTCTTATTACTACCTTTGTTAATAATATGGGAAAATAAATTAATAGTTCATCCTGTGGCTTTATTTGTTTCTGCTGGATTTTATATATTATTGGCAAAACTGGAAAATAAAATTCGCCTGACTTATATTAGTGCAATACTAATTAACTGGGTGATTTTCCGATGGTTAGGTAATGTACAATTTACTAATTATGTTTGGTATGTAACTCCTTTAGGGTTAACATTGCTTTATATTGCTCAAGTCGATCGCTATCTCAAACAAACCCATCAAAAACCACTCCGTCATATTGTCCGGTTTTTAGGTAGCAGTATAATTTGTGTGGCTGCTTTATTAACAAATCAATGGCTATTAGCAGGCATTTTCAGTGTGTTAGCTATTTTTATAGGATTAGCTTTTAAAATTCGTGCTTTTCTCTATGTCGGCACAGCAACATTTTTACTAAATGGTGTAATTCAAGGATTAATTTTAAATGCTAATTACGGATTTTTTAAATGGTTAACTGGTATTATTGTTGGTAGCATTTTTATTTGGATTGCTGCTAATTTTGAAACTCAAAGAGAGCAAATTAATGCTTTAGTGAGGAATTGGATAAATGAGTTAGAAGAATGGGAATAAAAATCAATAATTAATTATTTGTTGCGCTATTTATTGCGGTAGTTGTTGCGCTTTAGCGCCTATAAATCTTAAAAGCAAAACCAACTTTGCTAACAATTACTAATAGAGAAAAGACAGCACAATAACGGAAAAAAAGAGTTGAAAAATAAGTAAAAAAATCGGGAGTTTATCAATTTTACGGAGATTTAATAATGGCTTACTCAATTAATCATGCCCAACCACCATTAGGATTTATTCCACCTAAATTTAAACCGCTACTTTGGCAGGGAACTAAATTACTAATACCTGCCTGGATAAAAACATTAACATCTATTAGTGAAATCACAGGAGAAAATTTAGAAACTCTAGTAGATTTATATCGTCAATATCAAGAAAAAAATATTAGATTTTTAATTGCTTTTCGCCATCCTAGTGCAGATGATTCCTACTGTATGGGATATTTACTATGGTATTTAGTGCCAAAAATGGCAAAAAAATTAGGCATATCGTTAAAATCGCCTATTCATGCTCATTTTATCTACGATCGAGGCATACCTTTATGGGCAGGAAATGGGGTAGGATGGATCTATTCTAATTTAGGTGGTACTCCAATTTATCGTGGTAAAGTAGATAGAATAGGTTTACGATCGGCTAGAGATTTATTTGCTCACGGGCGTTTTCCAATGGCAGCAGCCCCAGAAGGTGCAACTAATGGACATAATGAAATAGTCAGCCCGATCGAACCCGGAATAGCACAATTAGGCTTTTGGTGTGTTGAAGATATGCAAAAAGATCAACGCCCAGAAAAAGTAATAATTCTACCCTTGGGAATTAAATATAGTTATGTTTCCCCCCCTTGGGATGCGATCGAACAATTATTACAAGAATTAGAAACAGATATCGGTTTATCAGCCAGGGAAAATAATCTTTATTCCCTACCCATAACTATTCCACCAGGAATAAACGATAAAGAAGCTAACCTTTACCGCCGTTTACTCAGAGTTGGCAGCCATGTAGTTTCCATTATGGAAGATTTTTATACTCGCTTTTATCATCAAAAATTACCCGATGATTTACCTGAGTTATTAGCCTCATCTCCCGATTTAAATACCACCTTAGAAAAACGACTTCCCGCCCTTTTAGATATCGGTTTAAAAGTAGCAGAGCAGTATTTTAATATTCAACCCAAAGGCAACTTTATTGATAGATGTCGCCGTTTAGAGCAAGCTGGCTGGGATAGAATTTTTCGGGAAGATATCAAATCATTAGAAACATTATCACCCCTAGAAAAAGGACTAGCCGATCGCATTGCCGAAGAGTCTAATTTACGAATGTGGCACATGAGACTTGTCGAAAGTTTTGTCGCAGTTACTGGTCAATATGTCCGAGAAAAACCCACAGCAGAACGTTTTGCTGAAACTACGTTATTATTATGGGATGTAGTTGCTAGAATTAAAGCCGGAAATCCCTTTAAACGTCCATCTTTAGGCAAACAAAAAGCAAAAATAACCGTCGGTGAACCAATATCAGTATCTCAACGCTGGGATAATTATCAAAATAACCGTCGTAAAGCTGTTTCTGATTTAACTAAAGATTTGCAAACAGCCCTGGAAAAAATGCTATAATTTTACTGTAATTCCCAGGTTATAATACCTGGGAAAAAAGGAGAAAGTAATATATGTTAATTTTAGCAGGTGATATAGGTGGTACTAATACTAGATTATGTTTAGCTGAAACAGATAAACATAATAATATTTTGCCTATTAAAGAAGAAATTTATAAAAGTGGAAATGCAGGTTTAGCACCCTTAATACAAGAGTTTATCGGTACAGAATTAAAACCCAAAAAAGCTTGTTTTGCAGTAGCTGGGTTTGTTGCAGATAATAAATGTAAAATTACTAATTTACCTTGGGCAGAATTAGATGCAAACCAGTTACAAATAGAACTTAATATCCCAAAAGTTACCCTAATTAATGATTTTGTGGCGATCGCTTACAATATTGTATTAGAAAATAATAGATCTTTAGAAACTTTACAAATAGGTGAATATAACAAAAATGCTGCGATCGCAATTATTGGGGCTGGCACTGGTTTAGGTAAAGCTTATGCTATTCCTCAAGGCGATAATTATCAGGTTTTGCCGAGTGAAGGTGGTCATTCAAACTTTGCTTCTTATGCTTATGATGAAGAAAGCTTGGAGTTATTAGAATATCTTGGAAAAAATGGCACTGTTGATATAGAGCAATTAGTTTCAGGTTTAGGTATTGTTAATATTTTTCGATTTTTGAGCGATAAATATAACTATGAAGATGCCAAGGATTTTTTATCACAACCTTATCCTAGTTTAGCGATCGCTAAAGGTGCAAAACAAGGTAATAGCCTATGTCAAAAATCCTTAGAAATGTTTGCAGAAGCCTACGGTGCAGCCGCAGGAGATATGGCGCTTACTTTTTTACCTTTTGGTGGTTTTTATATTGCAGGTGGTATTGCCGCTAAAAATATTGACCTAATGAAAAAGGGTGGTTTTATGAAACAATTTAAAAATAAAGCACGAGTAGCTGCATTATTAGAAAAAGTACCTGTACATATTGTATTAAATGAATTAGAAGGATTAAAAGGCGCAGTGAAATATGCCGCGATTAAAATGTAGTGAAAGTTATTTAAATTTTGAGTTTGACCCATTGCATTAGTAATGATAAAAAAAATGAACATCAATAACATCAAAAATCTAGTATTATTACCCTTAACTCTTATAATCTCAATTTTAATTACCAAACAAGCAGAAGCTAATTGTGCTGACTCTGTAGCTAGTTTAGAAGTATCACAACCAGCTATACAACGCATTTGGCAACAGTTACAACAGCGTAAAAATTACCCTTGGGGAAAAGTGAGACCATATCAAAAATTAGCAGGTTATAACATCACCCTTAGTCCAGAATTTGATACCCTTTCCGGTTCCCAAAAAAGTGAAGTTTTAAACCTATTACGTTTAGATTATAACAATAACTATTTTGAATTTTTAACCCCAGAAGAACAAGAAAAAGCTCTGAAAGGCATTACTCCTGGTATAGGTGCCATCCCTCCCCATCAAGTTTTTACTAGCGACGATCGCCTAATTTCTACCACCTATGATGGTTGTACACGCCTATACTTGTTTACAGAATATAATCGTTATCAACTGTCTTTTTATGGTCGAGGAAAACTTACTCGTATTAATCGTTTCCCCCTGGATGATAAACAAGAAAAAACCATAAAAAAATTATTTTGGAATACCGTAGGATATCGACAAAATGATTTACAATGGATAGCCTGGGTGCCAGAAACAGGATATTTTGAGATTAATGTTTTTAATAATGCTAAAAATCGATATCAACAACGCTTACAACGTTTTTGGAATGTGGCACCGCGTCAATATCGTTATGTAGTGGTAGCAGAAGATGGGACTAAATTATTAGAACGTAATTTTAAATAAATATAGGTAAGAATTTTAGAGTTAATCAAAACTTTGTTAAGGCTTTAAAAATGCGGCGATCGCTAACAATATATTTCTGGCAGTTTCTATATAACTACAAATTTGGCTAGAAAAAGAAATTAATGGCCCGATATTAGGGGAAGAAATGCCCAAAAAAACTGACAGCAAAAAATATTTACTAAAAAATTTTGCTAAAAAATTTTGCTAAAATGTCTTTCTAATCGCAAATAATCCTATTATATAAACTTGCTAAGATTATCATCACCTAAATATGGCTACTTTTTTACTTGAAATCGGTACAGAAGAATTACCCGCAGACTTTGTTAGTGATGCGATCGCACAATGGCAGACTCGGATACCTGGAATTTTAACATCTCAATCCTTGACAAATACAGGAGTTTATGTATATGGAACTCCTCGACGTCTCGCCGTAGTAATTAAAGGCTTACCCCTACAACAAAGCGATCGAGAAGAAGAAATAAAAGGCCCGCCGGCGGCAACAGCTTTTAAAGATGGTAAAGCCACCAAAGCAGCAGAAGGTTTTGCCAAAAAACAAGGAGTAGAAATAGATGCTTTAGAAATACGCCCTACAGAAAAAGGAGATTTTGTTTTTGTCAAAAAAACCATCCAAGGACGTTTAACAGCAGATATTCTGACAGAATTAGTACCACAATGGATATTTAATTTAGAAGGAAAACGTTTAATGCGATGGGGAAATGGAGATTTAAAATTTCCTCGTCCTATTCGTTGGTTAGTTACCTTATTAGATGAGACATTATTACCCATAGAAATAGTTAACGCAGGCGAAAAAATCACCAGCGATCGCATATCCCAAGCCCATCGAGTTTTACATCCAAAACCCGTTACCATTACCAACGCTGCCAATTATATTGAAACCCTGCGATCGGCTTTTGTAGAAGTTGACCAAGAAATTAGAAAAACTAAAATTCAACAACAAGTACAAGCAGCAGGAAAATTAGTAGAAGGATACGCCGATATTCCCGAAAATTTATTAGCAGAAGTTATCAACTTAGTAGAATGGCCGACAGCAGTTGTCGGTAAATTTGATGAAGGATTTTTAATATTACCCCCAGAAGTTATTACTACTGTCATGGTGACACACCAGCGTTATTTTCCCGTGTTAAAAAATCAAGAAAGTAACGAATTATTACCCTATTTTATCACTATTTCCAACGGCGACCCAGAAAAATCCGATATCATTGCCACTGGTAATGAAAGAGTAATTCGTGCCCGTTTAGCCGACGGTCAATATTTCTATAAAACTGACATTGCTAAACCCTTAGAAAACTTCCTGCCGCAATTAGAAAAAGTTACATTCCAGGAAGATTTAGGTACAGTAAAAGCAAAAGTAGATAGAATCATCCAAAATGCTAAATTAATTTGCAATCAATTACAATTAACTCCAGCAGAAAGCGCAATAATTGAAAGATCCGCATTACTTTGTAAAGCAGATTTAGTTAGTCAAATGGTGTATGAATTCCCGGAATTACAAGGAATAATGGGGGAAAAATACGCCCGTGTTGCTAATGAACCGGAAACAGTAGCCACCGCAATTGTTGAGCATTATTTACCCAAAGGTGCCGGGGATAAATTACCGCAAACACTAGCAGGTCAAGTAGTAGGTTTAGCAGATAGATTAGATACTTTAGTAAGTATCTTTGGCTTGGGAATGTTGCCTACAGGTTCTTCGGATCCTTTTGCACTAAGGCGGGCTGCTAATGGGATAGTTAATATTACTTGGGCAGCTAATTTAAGTATTAATTTATATCAGTTATTGCAGCAAATTTCCGCGAATTTTGCCGAAAATCATGCTAAAACATCACCGGAATTATTTCAACAGTTGCAAGAGTTTTTCTTGCAAAGAATTAAGACTTTGTTACAAGAAGAAAAAAGAATAGATTATGATTTGGTAAATGCGGTTTTGGGTGAGAACGATCGAGAATATACGGAAAGGGCATTACAGGATTTATTAGATGTACGCGATCGCGCCCTATTCCTCCAAGAAATTCGCAATAATGGCAACTTGGATAAAATCTATGAAACTGTTAATCGATCGACTCGTTTAGCCGCCCAAGGAGATTTAGATACTACCCAACTACAACCCCAAGTAATTATAAATACTCAGTTATTCCAAAAATCATCTGAACAAGCATTTTATGATGCTGTCGTGCAAATTGTACCTAAAACAGAAACAGCAAAAGCTTCCCGCAACTATCAACAATTAGTAGAAGCTTTAACGGAAATTACCCCTACAGTTAGTAACTTTTTTGATGGACCAGAAAGCGTTTTAGTCATGGATGCAAATCCAGATATTAAACGCAATCGGTTAAACTTATTAGGGTTATTGCGAAATCATGCCCGCGTCTTAGCAGATTTTGGCGCGATCGTCAAGAGTTAAAAACTTTAAAGGTAAATTTCTGAAAATTGGGAAATTTACCCTAAAGCTGTATGATAGAAAATGCTAAACCAGGGATAAATATCATCGAAACTATGCCTAACGCTCACGTCATCGGAATCGGAAAATCAGGAAATGCCGCCGCACGCTTATTAAAAAAAGAAAAGTGGCAAGTGACGGTGAGCGATCGCAGTACCTCAGATAACTTGCAGGAACAAGCAAAAAAGCTAATTAGCGAAGATATCGAGGTACTGTTAGGGCATACATTTAATCCCGATACAGAAAAAAATCAACCCTCATTAATAGTCGTTAGTCCCGGTGTACCTTGGGATATCCCCGCTTTAATTCGTGCGCGAGAATTAGGAATAGAAACGATCGGCGAAATGGAATTAGCATGGCGTCATCTCCAAAACCGCCCTTGGGTGGGAATTACTGGCACAAATGGTAAAACTACTACCACAGCTTTAATATCAGCTATTTTTCAAGCGGCGGGTTTTTATGCCCCTGCCTGCGGTAATATCGGTTATGCTGCCTGTGAATTAGCATTAGCAGAAAAAGAACCAGATTGGGTAATCGCAGAAATTAGCAGCTATCAGATAGAATCATCTGATACTCTTTCCCCTCGTATTGGTGTCTGGACTACTTTTACTCCAGATCATTTAGCCCGACATCAAACCTTAGAAAATTATTACAATATTAAAGCAAAATTACTAACTAAATCCCAATTGCAAATATTTAATGGTGATGATGCTTATTTACAACAAATAGGATTATCCCAATGGCCAGATGCTTGCTGGACGAGTATTAAAGGTAAAGATAATTTAATTTGCGATCGCCTTTGGGGAGTTTATATTGAAGATGGCTGGGTAATAGCCCAGGGCGATCGAGTGGTAGAAGTTGCAGCATTAAAAATGGTAGGAGAACATAATCAACAAAATCTATTAATGGCAGTAGCAGCCGCAAAAATGGCAGGCATAGAAAACGAAGCGATCGCCACAGCAATTGATAGATTTCCTGGCGTTTCCCATCGTCTCGAACATATTTGTACCTGGCAAGCAATAGACTTTATTAATGACAGCAAAGCCACCAACTACGATGCCGCCGAAGTAGGCTTAAATTCCATCAATTCCCCAGCCATATTAATAGCTGGAGGTGAAGCCAAAGCCGGCGACGATACCGGATGGCTAAAAGCAATTCAAACTAAAACAGTAGCAGTATTACTCATTGGTGATGCTGCCCTGGCTTTTGCTAAACGTTTAGAAGATATTAGCTATTCTCGTTATGAAATAGTAGAAACAATGGATAAAGCTATAACAAGGGCAACACAATTAGCGCCACAAATTAACGCCCGCGTTGTCTTACTTTCTCCCGCCTGTGCTAGTTTCGATCAATATCAAAACTTCGAGCAAAGAGGCGACCATTTTCGGAATTTATGCTTGGAAAAACTTTCGTAGTAACACTAAAGGGAGTAGGATTTTATTAAGTTTTGTGAAGTAAAGATTTATGACAATATGCACAACATTAGACTTAAGTCGAATAGATAAAGATAATGTATATGCTTATACTAAAAAAATAGAGTAGATATTGAGCAGCACTTTGCTAAGTGATAACGTACAGTCAAAATACGTAAAATGATTGGAATGTCAGCGTAAAATGTCTGGAATATATAAAAAAAGTGCTGTATATACTCAAAAATAATTACATTCAGGGGCGAATAAGAAATTAAACGGAGTGTATTATTATGCACAAAAAAATTAGTAAAAAATCTTCTTTGACTCCCTCTGTCCAACCAAAAAACTCTCAATTTGCTGCCCGCCCCTTTGTAATACAAGCCCAACAAAATTCCCAAAACTCTTCAAATCAAGCGGAAACAG
>CAWUOF010000005.1:0-22997 GCA_963923765.1 uncultured bacterium
AACAAGTATTATCTCTCTGGTCAATGGGAGTTAATCAATCTTCTGAAGGTACTGCAAAAGCAAGAACTATTATTAACCTGCATTTAATGACAGGTCAAATTGGCAAACCCGGTGCAGGGCCTTTTTCCCTCACAGGTCAACCTAACGCGATGGGAGGCAGAGAAGCCGGCGGTTTATCCCATATTCTCCCTGGTTATAGACTAGTAAAAAATCCCCAACATCGCGCAGAAGTAGAACAATTTTGGGGAGTTCCTGAAGGCAGAATTTCAGTCGATCGCGGTCGTACAGCTTGGGAAATGATTACCGGTTTAGAAACTGGTGAAGTAAGTTTTTTATGGATAGCTGCAACTAATCCTGCTGTTAGTATGCCAGACTTAGAAAGAACAAAATCCGCCTTATTGCGATCGCCCTTTACTGTATATCAAGACGCCTATTATCCCACCGAAACCGCCAACTACGCCCATGTCTTATTACCTGCCGCCCAATGGGGAGAAAAAACCGGTATAATGACAAATTCTGAAAGGCGAGTTACTCTTTGTTCCGCTTTTCGTTCACCTGTTGGAGAAGCAAAACCAGACTGGGAAATTTTTGCCGAAGTTGGGCGAAGATTAGGTTTTACTGATAAATTTTCCTTTACTAATTCTGCTCAAGTTTATGCTGAATTTGTGCAATTAACTAAAGGTCGTCCCTGTGATATGTCGGGTTTAAGTCACGATATTTTACAAAAACAAGGACCGCAACAATGGCCTTATTCTCAGGATGGTTTTAAATCTCCACGTCTCTACACAAATTTACGTTTTCATACCCCCGATGGTAAAGCTCGTTTTGCTGCTTATCATTCTAAGGGATTAGCAGAAATTCCTGATATAAATTATCCTTTTGTTCTTACTACTGGTAGGTTATACGGTCATTGGCACACCCAAACTCGTACCGGCAGAATTCCCAAAATACAGCAAATGCATCCAGAACCTTTTATGGAAATTCATCCCCGCGATGCAGAAAAATTACAAATTTCTGAAGGAGAATATGTTGAAGTGCGATCGCGTCGAGGTAATGCCTGTTTTCCTGCCAAAATTACTAAAGCCATATCTCCGGGAACAGTTTTTGTACCTATGCACTGGGGCGCACTTTGGGCTGATAACGCCGAATGTAACGCCCTCACCCACCCCGAAGCTTGTCCCGACTCCCTCCAACCGGAATTAAAAGCTTGTGCCGTGCAATTAATACCTATTTCCGCTAAATCATTGAGAAAAGATTATCTATTACAGTCAAATCAGTGTTAATATTCTAGGTATATCAGGCCGTATCGGGGTTATAGCCCCTCTGCTATTTCACCATATCGGGCTAAATTTGGGTGCAAGCGGCATTTTTTCCGCTTCCTAAGTTAATCTGACAACGATAGCTGTTAGGATACTTAACTACTATGTCGCTTTGGCAAAAAATCTCAGATGAAATTAAAAAATCTTTCTCAGATGAAGGCTTTTTACATAATTTGGAAAAAGTAGAAGGGATAGTTTCTAAAATCCTTTCTGTAGTAATGGTAATCGTAATATTAGTATCGGTTGCTGATTTAATTATTGTGATTTTTACTGAGCTTTTTAATGAAGGACCGAACGGAATATTAAAAGATACTTTATTTAAAATTTTCGGTTTGTTTTTAAATGTCCTAATTGCTTTAGAAATATTAGAAAATATTACTGCCTATCTGAAAAAGCACGTTATCCAAGTAGAATTAGTTATCGTTACTTCTCTTATTGCTGTTGCCAGAAAAATCATTATTTTAGATTTAGAAAAAAAGACAGCACAGGATTTAATCGGTTTAGCTATAGCGATCGCTGCCCTTTCCATTAGTTACTGGGTTATCCGCACTATCAATAATAAATCCAAAGAATAATCTGTATAAATTCTGCAAAAATTCTAGTTTTTTTGAGGAAATTAATAAAACATTAATAAAAAATTAGTGAAAATTAGTAAAAAAATTTTAGGCTTTTCCCTATTACTTTCTATCACCTAAATATGTCTAACTTCTTCCAATTTGAATCAGATTTTGTAGAGTCCTTACGCTGCATCCCTATGCAGGTACGTTTAAAATTAGATACTTGCGGCATTAAATTAAAACTGAATCAATGGAATAAATTTACTACAGAACAACGGCAAAAACTGGTAGAATATCCTTGTATTACTCCAGGAGAAATTGCCAATTATCGCCAATTTTTACAAGATTTAATATTAGAATGCACAGGTAGTGCAGCCAGTGAATTACCAATAGAAAGTAATCCCGCTTGGCTAAATGCCGCAAATATACCTGATAGTGTGCAAGCAAAAACTCAAGAATTGCAAGTAAATTTAACTTTACACCAATGGGAATTGTTAACACCTTTACAAAGATTTGCTTTAATTAAACTAAGTAAATCGGGACATGAAAATAATAACTTTTTACCTGCATTAAAAGAATTTAAATTATTATCATAAACAAAGGTTTTATCCCTGAGTTTTTGTAACTTTTGTAACTTTAGTAACAATCGGTTTGTTAAATTTTCTCGATCGCCTCAAGCTGTATCAATTTGTACCAAAAAATTCTAGGTATCAGTTATTATTAAAAAAATATAAAAATGATATCTAAGTATTATTGCTATGCGATTAGAACAGTTACAGGCATTCTTGGCAATAGCTGAAACAGGTAGTTTCCAACAAGCAGCCAAAAAATGTGGCGTTACCCAATCTACTATTAGTCGTCAGGTACAGGCATTAGAAGCAGATTTAGGTTTACCCCTATTTCATAGAAATACCCAAGGTAAATTAACCTTAGCGGGCGAGCGTTTTTTACCCAACGCCCGTAAAATTTGCCAATGTTGGTACAATGCCACTCAGGAAATAGCGGATTTATTAGCAGGTAAACAGCCCGAATTATGCATAGCTGCTATTCATTCAGTGAGTGCCTATTATTTACCACCAGTATTACAGCAGTTTTGCCAAGACTATCCAGAGGTACAATTGCGAGTTACTTCTTTAGGTAGCGATCGAGCTTTAAAAGTGCTGAAAGATGGATTAGTAGATATTGCTATTGTAATGAATAATCGGTTATTAACATCTAGTCCAGAAATGGTGGTAGAAATTCTCTATGATGAATCTATCCAAGTGTTAATGGCGGCAAATCATCCTTTAACGAAATATACAGAAATACCCTGGACAGAATTAAGTAATTATCAACAGGTAGTCTTTAAAGATGGCTACGGAATGCAACGCTTAGTACAGGAACAGTTTTCCCGCCGAGGTATAGATTTACAAGCGGCTTTGGAATTAAACACTCCAGATGCTTTTCGCGGAGTAGTAAGGCAAGGAAAAATGATAGCATTACTACCAGAATCAGCTTTAGTGGAAGCACGTTTAGATACTACGGTAACAATACGTTCGATCGCTGCTACATCAACTACAGATAATTGGATAGAATCAGGCTTAAGGCGACAAGTTGCAGTAGTAACAACTAGCGATCGCTTGCAAATTCCCCCCATCGCTCATTTTTGGAGCCTAGTTAAACAAATCGGTTGTCCTATTTCCTCCGACTTAGGCGATTTTTATGCTAATTCTTGTCATTCCGCCCATTAGTTTAATTGGTAATATTTAATTTGTATCTATTGAGCAAAAAATTTATAGTGATTTCAATTAAGATTGAAACAATAAGCAGGTAAAATGAGATTGATTCGGTTTTTGATGAATAGAAATAAACTAGGTTTTTTCAAAAAACCTGGTTTTTATGTGCATTAGAAATAAATGCTAGATATTATCCTACTTAACTCATATTTAAAATAACTATATATTTTAATCTATTCCTAGATTGTAATTATCTATTGATGAGAAAATTTAAGGTATTTTTATAGTCTTATTAATTATTAAAATTTTCTGTTTTTTAGTAATTCTATGGAGATATTAAAAAAATATAAAATTTAGCTAATATTAAAAAATAAATTTTTTTGATAAAAAATCTATAGATTATAAAATTATATATTTTGAATGGTAAAATTTTTTCTTTATGATGCAAAGGAAATGCAAATTAACGCTAATTAATCCATGTTGAGTTTGTTGCAGTTGAAGGGGATGAGTAAAAATGAGTAAAGAATTTAGAGAATTACTACGAAAAATTGGTAGTGGTCCCCATACGGGAGAAAATTTAACTCGTCAAGAAGCTGAAAAAGCAATGGAAATGATGTTGCAACAGGAAGCAACACCGGCACAAATAGGAGCATTTTTAATTGCCCATAGAATTAAGCGACCAACAGGGGAAGAATTGGCAGGAATGTTGGATGCTTACGATCGCCTGGGGCAAAAATTACAACCTATTAATTCTCAGCCAGTAATGGTTTTTTGTTCTCCCTACGATGGGCGATCGCGCACAGCGCCAATTAGTCCTTTAACAGCTTTAATTTTAGCTACTGCGGGGCAGCCAGTAATATTACATGGAGGCGATCGAATGCCTACCAAAGAAGGTACTCCCCTAATAGATATTTGGCAAGAATTAGGAATTAATTGGCGACATTTTTCTATAGATAAAATGCAGCAAGTATTTGCAAATACAAATCTTGGTTTTGTTTATTTACCACAACATTTTCCTCTTGCTTATAACTTAGTACCTTATCGGGAACAAATAGGTAAGCGTCCACCAATTAGCACCTTAGAGTTAATTTGGTCTCCCTATAATGGCGCTACCCATTTAGTTTCGGGTTTCGTACATCCACCGACAGAAAATATGTTTCGTGATGCTTTTGCATTGCGAGGAATTCCCCAACGTTTTACTACAGTTAAAGGACTAGAAGGGAGTTGTGATATCCCCCGCGATCGTACTGTTATTATTGGCTTAGGAGAAATAATAACTGGTAATCAAGTATCGTTTGAACGTTTCTTTTTACATCCCCGCGACTATCATTTTGAAGGTACAGAAATACCATTATTTCCCATTAATAAACTAATCGAAAATATGCAAGCAGTATTAGCAGGACAGCCTTCGGAATTAATGAAAACAGCGATCGGAAATGGTGGCTTTTACCTGTGGCGTTGTGGGATGTACCCAGATATTTCTTCCAGTTTAGCAGCCGCCGAAAATTTACTTACTAGCGGACAAGTGGCGAAAAAGCTCCAACAAATTCAGCAAACAGTAGCTGCAATGTAGCTATTAGCTGGGCGACTAAATTAACCCAAATTAAAGATACAAACAAATAGGGAAAACAGGAAAATAGTATTAAGTGCTAACACCGAATTTTCAACACCTACCATCTAAAAGATTTTTTTTCTCTTCCGGATACCAACTTTTTAATCAAGAATAAAGGGATGGTAGATGCACCCTGGTTTAGCTCTGGAGAAATTCTCTAGGGCTTTTTTTATGAGAATTAAACAGGGAAAATTAAACCAGAAATTTTGCCATTGCTGAAGAAAAGTTATGCAGGATGCAGAAAACAGGAAACTGTATAAGATTAATGTTCATACTATAATCATCCTTACCGCCTATCATATTTCAGAAATGCCTTTTATGTATCATTATCATTATTCATCATTTCAGCATTTTCTAAAAAATTATCATTGGTTTGATGAGTAATAACATCAGGAAGAGATCGTTGAAAAAGATAAAGCCATGCTAAACCTGCTAACCCTAAAATAATTCCAGTTAAACTAACTACTTGAGCAATGCGTAAAGGGCCGAGCATTAAGCTATCAGTGCGTAATCCTTCAATCCAAAACCTCCCACAACTGTAGGTAACTAAGTAAACCATAAATATAGTACCTAGTTTCAGATGGGGTTTTCCTTTTAATCCTCTAAAAAATAAAGTGATTAACAAGGTAAAAACCGTTAAATTCCAGAGAGATTCGTAAAGAAAAGTCGGATGAAAAAACTCAAAATTTTGATAATTTATGGGGCGATTTCCTAGGGGAATATAGAGTTTCCAAGGCAAATCGGTAGGACGACCAAAAGCTTCGGAATTAAAGAAATTTCCCCACCGACCGATCGCTTGACCTAAAATTAGGGAAGGCGCAATTAAATCTGTTAGTTGCCAAAAAGAAATTTTTTGGCGTTTGGCAAAAATTAAACCAGCTAATAAACCGCCTAAAATTGCTCCATGAATGGCGATACCACCTTTCCAAATGGCGACAATATCCCAAGGGTTATCGACATATTGCCGCCATTCAAATGTAACATAATACAAGCGAGCGCAGATAATAGCAGCAGGCACTAGCCATACACCTAAATCACCAATTATTTCGGGATTAACATTACGATGCTGTGCTAAGTATTGAGCAATTAAAATACCAAATACTACTGCTAAGGCAATTAAAAGGCCATACCATCGCAAACTTAGTGGCCCTAATTGGTAGATAATTGGGCCAGGAGATGTAAAGTAAAACGCTAAAGTCAGGGTAGGAATATCCATGAAAATCGATTTTTAGCTATGATATCCAGAAAATATACATTAGGTTTTGATCAACAGTTGCAAGTTTATCAAACTTTACGAAAAAAGCTAAAATATATGGCCTTTTCATCTAAATAATTTTTAGTAAAATTTTTCCGAAAAAACTTACCATTTATATAAACTTACCATTTATATAAAAATTATAAAATCTTCAGCATAAATAAAAAAATTATGAAAAATATAGCTAATTAAAAGTAAATTTTTAATTAGTAACTTTTATTATGAATCATAATCAACACTATATAATTTATATATAAGCTTCTTCTGTAAAATTATAGGGTCAACAATAGCCAGCACTAAGTAAATTTACTATAAATATGCTTCAATGCAAATCACGAAAATAATATGTAACATTGAGGGGATTCAATAATATTAGAGAATTGATGAATAGTCAAGCTCAAAAATTTCATTAATTACCATTAGAAAGCGATGGAAAAATATCTTACCAATCTCCGAAAATTTTATTAAAAATCAGCTTTAATATTATTCCTTATATTGTCACTTTTAGAGATAGTATATCTTGAGAAATTATCAATTTTTTTTGTCATTAATGCCATTATATTTTTGTTGTTTTATTTATCTATTAGCAAATTATAGTAAAAAAATACTAGATTTTTTTCAATTGTTTATCAGGCCCAGTTAATGGTAATGAATTTAAGATTGGTCTTGTCATTAACCGGTAAATAGGGAAAATAACTATACTTAAATAATTCATATTTTCAGGTTATTTATGGGCAATATGCTGTATAATACTAATATAACCAAATATCGGTTGTAAATGTTCTCCTAAGCTGGGTTTTTATGCTGTCTACAACTTCTCCTACAATACATCAATTAAATAGCCCCTTATTAGGTTTGTCTCTGGTAGAGTTAACTGCTTGGATACAGCAGCAAGGTCAGCCAGCCTATCGAGGAAAACAATTACATCAATGGATATATGAAAAAGGAGTTCGATCTCTATCGGAAATTACTGTATTTCCTAAACAATGGCGGGAAAATCTCCAAGATATCCCCATCGGAAGATCAATTATCCATCATCGCTCTATGGCTCCCGATGAAACCATTAAATATCTTCTAAAATTAACCGATGGGCATATTATCGAAACTGTTGGTATTCCTACGGAAAATCGCCTAACTGTTTGCGTTTCTACCCAGGTTGGTTGTCCGATGGCGTGTGATTTTTGCGCTACTGGAAAAGGTGGTTTTAAACGTAATTTAGCTAAACATGAAATTATTGATCAAGTTTTAACAGTTCAAGAAGATTTTGGACGACGGGTTAGCCATATTGTGTTTATGGGTATGGGGGAACCGTTAATGAATTTAGAATCTGTAATTAATGCGGTGGAAGTCTTAAATAAAGATGTGGGAATAGGGCAGCGATCGATTACTATTTCTACTGTGGGAATACGCGATCGCCTCCGCCAATTAGCCGAATATAAATTACAAGTAACTCTCGCTGTTAGTCTCCATGCTTCTAATCAATCTTTGCGGGAAAAATTAATTCCTACTGCTCGTTATTATTCCTTACAAGATTTATTAGCAGAATGTCGTGAATATGTCAAGATAACTAAACGCCGCTTAACCTTTGAATATGTTCTTTTAGCAGGTGTTAATGATTTACCAGAACACGCAATGGAATTAGCTAAATTAATGCGCGGTTTTCAAAGTCATGTTAATTTAATTCCCTATAATCCTATTAATGAAGCTGACTATCAACGCCCTAATCGTCAACACATTACTACTTTTGCCAATATCTTAAAACAAGAAAATATCGCTGTTAGTGTTCGTTATTCTCGTGGCTTAGAAGCTGATGCTGCCTGCGGACAACTACGGGCTTCTAAGCTTTAATATATTTTTATTCCTTTATATCTGGGTGTCTAGGTTTTTCTAGGGAATTGGTATTATAAAATTAGTTAATATGGTTTTGTAATACCATAATTTATCCGATAAACCGTACATCAATTATATGATTGCCAGCTTATCAGAAAAAACATAAAATATGTAATGTAAAGCTATTCTATAGCTTTTATAATTGACAAATAACCTCAATAAACCCGCCCCTATTTTAACAGACGATCGCTTCTAAATAATATAATTATTTTCGATATGTTTAATGAATCTTATTAGCTGGGGCGGTTGTTTTTGCTAATGCTAACCTTCATGGCAACTAATATAAAATCCAACTATTTGGAATTACAATTAGTTGACATTTCTTTAAGTATTTGATTTCTTTCTTCTGTAAATTTTTCGGAATCTTTGCCAGCATTTTCTGCGGCTTCACGGTTGTTATTTTTCACAGCTTTAATATAATCTTTAGCTGCTTTGCTTGTTCCTTGATAGCTATTAAAAAGACGTGATTTAAACTCTAAACTTGTTTGATTAGTAACACGATATGCATTAAGTTGTCTAGCTGCATCTAGGGCAATATCACCGAGTTTTTCCACATAGACAGAATCATCTTTATTAGATTTAAGTAATTTTTGAGCATCCTTAACTTCGGCCCCTGCGTTATTAACTATTTCATTTATTTTAGTTATTTCTTCTTTGTTGCAGACAGCATTTGAGTTAGTGCTACAACTCGTTATAAAAAACATAATCAGAGCGATCGGCAAAAATAAGGTAAATTGCTTGGAAAAAAAATACATATTGTTTTTACTCCTGGAAACTATGCTAAACTAAGATAACATAGTTAATAAAGTGAAAATCTCTTAATTATAAAAAGATATTTATTCTAAATATTCGGTATCAATTTCAATGTCGAGGGTTTCTTCATCTACTCGTAAATAAATAGTATTAGGGTGACAGCATACTTGACAATCTTCTATATAAGATTGTTGGCTACCAATACTGAGATCGACAAAAGTGAGATTTGGTTCCCCACAATAGGCACAAATATATTCAGCCGTAGTTTGCATTTATTTAGTTTATCTCCCTTCACATTCCCGTTTAGTTACTTGGTGTCTGTAGGCAAACATATCATAAAGGCGTTGTTGTATCCAACAATTTAGAATTTGTTCGATAACAAAACCTCCGGGTAATTCAAAGGCGATCGCATCTGTTAATTTAGTTTTACCATTTTCAGGGACAAATTCATGTCGATGAATCCAGCTTACCATAGGGCCTTGTATTTGTTCATCGGTAAATAATTTATATTTTTCACATTCTATATGTTTTGCTACCCATTGCACAGGTAGCAACCCCAAAAATAGGCGAAATTCAGAAATTGCACCTATTTCTAATCCCCCTTCGTGACGAATAATTTGTACTGGCTGCCAAGGTGGGGTAAGTATTTCTAAAATATCCGCTCTTTCGTGAAATTCCCAAACGGTTTTTACCGGAGCATTTATATAGGAAGAATAGGTAAATTTTAACATTGTAGTAGAGGCAATAATTTGAGATAGATGTTTTAACTTTTTTGGTAAATTATACAACTATTTATAATTATAATTAATTTCTTAGTAAATAATTTATGGTTGTTAATGGTTGTTAATTTTAAAAATTTTTAAGAAATTGCATAGCTTATTTATGTAGGCGATCGCGGGAAATATCTATCCAATCTGGGGCGGCGGGTAAATCTAATTCAAACCAGAAAACAGTACCTTTTCCTAATGTGCTTTTTACTTGCAATTTACCATCCATCATTTCTACTAATTTTTTACTAATAGCTAATCCCAAGCCTGTCCCTTCTGTAGAAAATTTAGTTCGATCGCCTACTTGGTGGAAGGGTAAAAATATTTCTTCCAGATTTTCTTCGGCAATACCTATACCTGTATCTTCTACTTGAAATCTGATTTGATTTTCTAAAGATTTTTTAGTAGTAATATGTAAATCATTTTTTGCGTTATCTATTTCCTTATTATTTATTTGTTTTTTTTCCAGATATCCTACTGAAAAAGTAACACCACCTGTTTCTGTAAATTTAACTGCATTACTAAGTAAATTTATTAAAATTTGCCTTAATCTAGTTTCATCACCGACTACTCCCAAAGGTAGATCAGAAAGCTGTTGATATTTAAAATAAATACCCTTTTGTTTAGATCGTAAATCAAATAAATCCACAAGTCCTTTCAGAAAATTATGAAAATGAAAATTATTATAGTGAATCTCTAATTTTTCTGCCTCTATTTTGGCGATATCTAAAATATCATTAATTAGAGTGAGTAAATGTTCTCCACACTGATAAATTTTTTTTAGATCACTTTTTTGTTGAGATGTCAAATCATCTTCTTCTAAAAGAATTTGTGAATATCCTAAAATCCCATTTAATGGCGTGCGAAGTTCGTGGCTAATATTGGCAATAAAATCACTTTTAGACCGATTAGCAATTTCAGCTTTTTCTTTAGCTTTAATAAGTTCAGATTCCACAGCATCAGCGTGTTCTGCATTATTTTCTAGCAATATTTCTAAATCAGCTTTTTCTCTTTTTAATTCTTCTACTTGTTGTTGCAAATGTTCTATATACACAATTAATTCTTCACGAGATATATTTTTATTGTTCAGCATAATTATAAACTTAATAATTACAAACTTCAACTATTTTTTATCGCTTTAAAACAACCTATTTGTAATTATTACAAATAGGTTGTTTATTTATTATTCTAATTCCAATTTTAAATTAGGCATTAAGCGTTGTAAATTTGTCAAAGATTTTTTTTGCCAGGGAATATTTTTAGAACCTTGTACAATCATGTCTTTAATACCTATTTTGCGAACGTTAATCACAAATTTGGATAAAATATTAATTCCTGAACTATTCAAAAACTCTAAATGTTGCAAGTTTAGAGTAATTTTTATTGGTTGATTTTCAATCGCTTGATTAAGTAATTCCGTAATTGGTTCGTATTCTTCCATTCCACTTAATCTTAATGAACCTTTAAATTTTATCTCTATATTTTGATTACTTTCCTCATAAAATACGCTATAATCGTTATTTTTCAGTTCCATTAGTGTTGCACTCCTTTATAAAATAATTTTAATTTTTCTATACTAACAATTGTACCATTGTAGTAACCGTGATAACTTTTGTTTCTTTTTGCACGGTTTCAAATTTCCATCCTATTTTTGCCATATAATCATTCATCATTGTTAAATAGCCTAATCGTGAATGGGTGCAGTTATCGTCAATGGCATTATTTTCTAATTGACGAATATACAATTCACTAGGATCCTCATTTATTAATTCTGTAATATATTCTTGGAATTTCTTTACTTTTTGAGGATTGACGCTATTAGTAGTGCAAAAAATAATTTTATCCGGTTCTAAATACAGTTGAATACTAATAGGATGGGACGAGTTTTCATCATTAAATTTCATCGCATTTTCTAATAATTCATTAGCTATATACCCTACAGCACTTTTAATTTCTATTTGTTTATCTATGCTGTCTGGATTTTCTTCAGAACGGGGAAAAAAAGTAGTCAAATAATCCGCCAAAAAATCTGCTGATAAGCCATTATTGCGCCAACGTTGTTTCAGGGGAACAGAACTAGGCGAAAAACCTATTATTAAGTATTCTTCGCGCATGGGTAGTTCTATAATATAATCTCCAAATATTTCTATCATATTAATGTTATTTGTTGATTTTGATGTTTGCAGCCGAGATAATTTTAGCATAATTCCATTGCTGGCGGTTTAATTTGGATGGGATTTGAGGCATAAATCATTATCCCTGGTGAGATGGTTTATTTTTGTTTTATCACTACTAAAGTTATGTCATCATACACCTGTTGTTTACCAATATAGTTTTCTAAATCTGCAATCACAGCATATCTTATGTCTCGTGCGGATTGTTGGGAATTCCGGCTAATTATTTCACAAAGTCTTTCTATTCCATATAATTCGCCATCAATATTTTCAGCTTCGGTAATACCATCTGTGTAAAGTACTACAATATCCCCTGCTTGTAAATGTACCTGACAACTGTTGATAAAATCGGTAATATCTGACTCTAGCCCGATGGGGAATCCTAAATCTATAGTATCAATTCTTTCTACTTCGCCATTGTTTCTCACCACAATTATTTCTTCATGTTGTCCAGTCAAAAATAGATTACCTTGTTGGTAGTCTAATAAACTAAGAGTCATACTTTTTTCGCAATTCATCCTCTGGACATTGTAATAAATTGTTTTATTAATGACGTTTAAAAATTTCTGGTAATCTGTTTGATTATCTTCTATTAAAGTGCGTACTGCTGTTTGTGCCATTAACATGACCACTCCACTTTCTAAACCATGTCCAGTAACGTCACCGATCGCGATTTTTACACCATCTGGATAAGCTATTACATCATAATAATCTCCCCCAACTTCCTCGGCTGGTTCCATATACCCAGCAATATCTAAATCTTTTATATTATTTAGTTCCGACTCTTTGGGTAATATCATTGTTTGCAGACGGCGGGTTACTTCTAATTCAGCACTAAGGCGCAAATTTTCTGCCCGTAGCCGACTAAGATTTATATGGGTTTTCATGCGCGCAATTAATTCATCTTTGGCGACTGGTTTGGTTAGATAATCATTAGCGCCAACATTTAATCCTTGGACTAAATCCTGGACTTGATTTTTAGCAGTTAATAACAATATTGGCAATTCTGTAGCTGCAAAGCGATCGCGTAGTTTTTGGGTTACTTCATAACCTGTCATGCGGGGCATCATTACATCAAGTAATATCAAGTCCGGTTTAAAGCCATTGTCAATTATACTTAAAGCTTCCATGCCATTTATTGCTTGAGTAATGGCATAATCTTCTTGTAAAGATAAATGATTTTCTAATACTTGAAGGTTAATTGGCTCATCATCTACTATTAAAATTTTAAATTTATTAACTGGTACTTCGGTATTTTCCTCTTGATTATTTCCATTATTTTTTATTTTACTACCATTGCCATTCCCGTTTCCATTTCCATTACTAGAAGAAATAACCTTGAAATCATCCAATTTGGTTGTAAATACTTCCTGTTGACTTATAGTTTTTTCTGTTATTTCAACGTTTCCTGTAAATACCGGCAAGGTAAAAGTAAACTGGGAGCCAACACCCACAGTAGAGGTGACAGTAATTTTACCGCCATGCAATTCTACCAGTTTTTTAGTAACAGCTAAACCTAAACCGGTGCCTCCATATTCACGGGCAGTGGATCCGTCTGCTTGTTCAAATGATTCAAAGATACGCTCTAACTTATCTTGATCAATACCAATACCTGTATCACTAACAGTAATAGCAATTTGATTATTATCACTGACTAAATCTGCGGATATTTTCACACTACCACTATCAGTAAATTTTAGAGAATTACCGACTAAATTATATAAAATTTGTTGCACTCGATTTTCATCGGCTGCCACCAAGGGTAAATTCCCAGTAATTAAATTAACTAGTTCTAACTGTTTTTGTTTAGCTGCACTTTGATTAAAACTGCAAATTATATCGGCAATTTCCTTAATTCCTACTGGTTTAATTTGCAGTTGAATATCTTTATGTTTTAATTGGGAAAAATCCAGAATATCATTCACTAAATTAGATAATCGATGTCCACTTTGGACAATCATTATTAGATTTTTCCGTTGCTTTTCCAAAATCGGGCCAGCCACGCCATCAATTAAAGATTCAGCTAATCCAATAATACCATTTAAAGGTGTACGAAGTTCATGGGAAGTATTCGCTAAAAACTCATCTTTTAATTGATCTAACCGCCGCAAATCATTATTAGCTTGTTTTAAAGCTTCTTCGCTTTGACGTAAAGCTGCTGTAGCGCGATCGACCGTTTCTCGCAGGCGAGTCGGCGCACTAACTAAAACAAAGACAAAACCACCAGCAAATATTGATAGTAAACTACCACCGATCCAAAACCATTTAGCAATAGGATTAACTGCCGTCCACCCCCCAGTGGGAACGGCTGCTAAAAACCAGGAACCATTGGGTAAAGTTACTTCAGAAGTGACAGGATTTTCTTGAAATATTTCTGGTCTGCCAAAAAATATTTCTCCCTTAGCACCTTGTCCATCTTTCCCACAAATAGCATATTCTAATGGGGAGTTTTTATTATTTTCTAATAAAGCTGATTTAAACAGTTCAGGTTGATCAATAATAATTCCTACCATACCCCAATAGGAACCACTTTCAGGAGGTTGACCAGGAGGGGTAAGAAAAACCGGAGTACGAGCGATAAATGCTATACCATCGGGTAGTAAATTAACTGGTCCAGCAACGATAGTAAGCCTATTAGCAATGGCATTTTCTATAGCATCTTTTTCTCCAGGAATAGTTCTCGGATCGAAGCCGATCGTTGATTCACTACCCTTGAGGGGATACATGTGGCTAATTATGGAATTTTTATACAGGGCAACAATGCGAATACCCGGCTCTTGAGCAACAATAACTTGCGTGATATTTTCAAATTCTTTTTGAGTAATATCAGGATTAATTGCCGAGATATAACCTACTAAGCCCCGCGATAAAAATAAGCGTTGATTTAAAGCTTTTTCCAGTCGGGCACGAGTAGTACTTAACTGTTGCTGTGCATCGGTTCTTTTTTGTTGATCAAATCTATCTTGTTCCGCTCGATTTAATACCCATGTAAATCCTAAAACTGTTCCTACTGTTAATAATGCTGTTAAATAGGCTAAAACTGGTATTTTTGTATTTTTTTGCGAGTTTTGGGATTTCATTTTTGATATAAAATCATGGAAATTTTGTATAAACATAGTTTTATATTGTGGGAATTTTTTATTTTTGTTTGAGTACTAACAAAGTGATATCATCGTAAATTTTTTGCTCCCCGATATGCCGTTTGACATCATCAATGATAGCATTTTTAATTTCTGTGGCAGAAAGTTGCCAGTTTTGCTGGACGATCGCATAAAGTCTGGTTAGTCCATATTGTACCTTATTTGTATTTTCTGCTTCGGTAATGCCATCAGTATAAAGTATTACCACATCTCCTGGATGTAAATCTATGTCTTGATAGCTAATAAAATTAGTAATTTCGGCATCTAAAGCTAGAGGAAAACCTAAATCTATAGTGTCGATTTCTTCTAATGTCCCATCGCTGCGTACAATTATTACTGTTTCATGTTGTCCACTTAAGCGTAACATACCATTATTATAGTCCAATAAAGCTAAACTCATGCTTTTATCAGAATTCATACGCTGGACATTATCATATAAAGTGCGATTAAGAACATCAAAAAAATTCACGGGATCGGTTTCTTTATTTTGCATTAAGGTACGCACAGCAGTTTGTGCCATTATCATTAATACACCACTTTCTAAGCCATGTCCGGTAACATCACCAATACCAATTTTTACTATATTATTATCATGTAATATGTCATAATAATCTCCGCCAACTTCTTCGGCAGGTTCCATAAAACCAGCGATTTCTAAGTTGTTAATAGCTAAAAGTTCGGCTGCTTTTGGTAACATCATTTGTTGTAATTGCCTTGTTACTTCTAATTCCGTTCGCATTCGTAAATTTTCGGCTCGCAGTTTGGCAAGATTCAGATGGGTTTTAATTCTGGCGATGAGTTCATCTTTAGAAACTGGTTTGGTAATATAATCATTAGCTCCTAAGTTTAAACCTTCTACTAAGTCTTTTATTTGGGTTTTAGCTGTTAATAAAACTATGGGTAATTCTGTGGCAGGAAAGCGATCGCGCAGTTTTTGACAAACTTCATAGCCTGTCATTTTTGGCATCATTACATCTAGTAAAATTAAGTCGGGTTTATAACCGCTTTCAATTATTTGTAATGCTTCTAAACCATTACTAGCTTGGGTCACTGCATAATTTTCTAAGGCTAGATAATTAACCAATACCTGAAGATTTAAATTTTCATCATCTATAATTAAAATATTTCGAGTATTTTCAGTTCTATTTATTTCAGATTTTACTATGGCATTAATATCTATATTTTTCCAATTAAAATAAGAAACATTAACTAACTCATTATTGTTTATTGTTTCGGTTTGATTATTAATATTTTTTTCAGTAGAAATAGGTAAGGTAAAGGTAAAGCGCGAACCTACATTAATCGTAGATTCTACTGTAATTTTACCGCCATGTAATTCTATTAACTGTTTAGTAATAGTTAAACCTAATCCAGTGCCGCCATATTGTCGCGATGTACTACCATCCACTTGTTCAAAAGATGCAAAAATACTATCAAATTTATCCGCAGGAATGCCTATACCAGTATCAGTAACACTGATGGATAAAAAAGAATTAAATATTAGCGACTGATTATTAATTAAATTATTGTTATCTTCTGCCGATAACGATGTATTTTCTATCACTTCTGCGGATATTTCTACTCTACCACTCTCGGTAAATTTAATGGCATTTCCGACTAAATTATAGAGAATTTGTTGCAAGCGATTTTCGTCAGCCAATGCCCCAGGTAAGTCGGCAGGTATAGAATTAATTAACTGTAGATCTTTTTTCCCAATTAAATGTCGGCTAAGGGTAATAACTATTTCCGCTACTTCTCTAATTCCTACTGATTTTAATTGTAAATTAATATTACGATATCTAAGTTTAGAAAAATCTAAAATATCATTAATCAAATTAGATAAACGGCGCCCACTAGAAATAATTATATTCAAATTATAAATTGTCTCTGGGCGTAATTCTCCAGTAACACCATAAATCAATGATTCTGCAATCCCAATAATACCATTTAAAGGCGTGCGAAGTTCATGGGAAGTATTAGCTAAAAATTCATCTTTTAGTTCATCTAATTTCTGCAATTCTAAATTTTTTTCCTCTAAAGTTACAAAAGATTCTTGTAGTTTTCTGGCCATAAAATTAAAAGATTTAGCTAACTCTCCCACCTGATCTGATCTGTCGGCCAAATAATGGTAGTTACTAACCATTTTTACGGTCTTATCCCATTCACCTTGAGCTAACATTTTCGCTGATTTGTTTAAAAGTAAAATTGGCTTAATTACCCAACGAGCCGTCATAATACCAATAATTATAGATATTAATAAGGCGATTATACATAAAAAAATAGTAGTGCGATTATTATTATAAATTTGCTCCATAAAATCGCTCTCTGGTACAACTATTACCATGAGCCAATCCAAGCCTTTGTTATCATCAAAGGGAATAACTTGTAAAAATTGTTTTTTCCCTTTAATGGTAAAATTAATATTTAAATGTTTATTAATGTTATGAAAATCACCAAAATGTTCTTTTAAATATATAGCTGTTTGTTGGGTAAGCTTATCTTGACTATCAATAGCCTGAATACGCTGAAGATTATTGTTAGGATTATTATTTTTAATGGTAAATTCTTGTTGATTCGCGGAACTTGCTACTAAATATCCAGAATGTTCTATTATAAAAATTAAACCATTATTACTAACTTTAATATCCCGCAAAAATTCACTAATATTAGCTAGAATAATATCAACAGCCATTACTCCTATAAAGTTGTCGTTTTTATCATAAACAGGTTGAGAGGCAGTCATGCCTAAAACATCAGAATTAGCATAGGTATATATTTCACTCCAAGTAGGTTTTTGAGCTTTTACAGCCGCTTTATACCAAGGTCTAATTCGCGCATCAAAATTTTCTTGTGTTTTCCATAATTTAATACGATTTCCTTGGTCATCTAGTAGATAAAAAGCCCGTTGAGGAAATTTTTCTGTGGCTTTGCCAACTAATTGACCATTATCTAATCGATCGACTCCTACTATTTCTCCTGTTTGAGTACCTAAATAAATATTGTTAACTGATTGAAAAAATTTTACTTGTTGCCAAAAATACCGCTCTAAAAGCGACCAGTCATCTAATGGTAATTGATTAAGATTAGCTGCGGTGGTGTTAATTTGATTAATAATATGGGGTTTTTCTAAATAATTTTTTAAATATTCATTAGAGCGATCGCTAATTTCAAAAATTAATTTATTAGCTAAATCATTAACTGCTTTTTCTCCATTTTTAAAAGAAAGATATCCTACAATACTTACTGTTACTACAATTTGCAATACAAAGGGAATAATTAATAGGTATTCTAAAGAAGTTTTCCTAGTATTTTTTACTAAAAAATTGAAAATAATCGATTTTTTAATAGATTGGTTAAAACCAAAAAATTGCTTTTTCATACAAGCAAGATTCTCCTTAAAAGTTAATTTGTATGTAAGTAAAATTCATCCCTTGAATAACTAACTATATATTTTAGATGGGCAGCATTGATTAATTGCTAAAAAATATATTTTTACTTATATAAATATCTATGTTTATATAAGTAATCTAAAACCCAACAACAGCAAACTCAAGAATTTATGATAATTTTGAGATATTCTTTTATGTATTTTAAATGTCCATCCTAGCATATATAACTAATTTTCATTATAGCAATGTTTAATAATTTATAAAAACTTTTTTATTTGAAATCCTTATATAGAAGGAATTTTGTCATTTTTTTCGATAATCAATAATTAAAAATTAATATATAATCGACTATTAATTTTTCTTTAATAATTTTCTAGTTATTTTTATATAATTTAATAATTTGCTTGACAACGTTCTATATAAATTTGTGTTAGTTTATCCTGGGTATTGATTTCTAAACATCTTTTAAAACCTGTTTCAGCTTGACTAAATTTTTTTTGATGATAAAGTAAAACAGATTCTTCAAAAATTCCTTTTGTGGCTAACTTGCCTTCTCGCATTTCTGGGCGATCGGCATCAAATACTTCATAAACAGCTACCATTTTAGATTTTCCTTTAACTTTTAACCTATCCACAAAGCGAATAGCATACTGATTAGCATCTTCTAAACGGGAAAAAGTATAATGAGAAATTAATAAGGATACGCCATAATTTTTAGTCAATCCTTCCAGATGAGCAGCTACATTAACACTATCACTAATCGCAGTACTACTAACGCGATTTTTGCCGCCCACTGTACCTAGCATCATTAATCCTGTATTTATACCTACGCCTATTCTAATGGGAGCATAATTACAGTTTCTCCGATGTTTATTATAGGTTTCTAATAATTTTATCATTGTAATTCCAGCTTTTACGGCATCGTCAGCATTACCAGAAAAAAGTGCCATAATTGCATCACCAATAAATTTATCAATAAAGCCGTGATTTTCTAATATTGCAGGTTCCATCCGGCTAAGATAAGCATTGATAAATTTAAAATTTTCTTCCGGTGTCATGGTTTCTGAAAGAATAGTAAAATCACGAATATCGGAAAATAAAACCGACATTTCCTGCTCGACACAATCCCCTAATTTAACTTCTATAATACTTTCATATCCTAAAAAATATAAAAATTCATGGGGAACAAAACGCCCATAAGCTTCTGTAATTTGTAATTCTGTATCTAGGGATTGTTGTAAACTACGATTTAGTTCAAAAAGTTGATTAGTAAATGCTTGTTGTTCCGCAGCCGCACGTTTGCGATCAGTAATATCTTGAAAAGTTACGATCGCATAAATAATTTGTCCTTCTTCATTTAAAATTGGCTGACCCCAAGCTTCTATAGGAATAATTCGATCGTCTTGGTGAATTTCTATATCATCTACCCAGCTAGTTTCACCCTTTAAAGCTAAAATACTTGGTAATTTTTCAATTGGATATTTTTCTTTGGTATTAGTTTTAAATAATGGTAAATTTGCTAGTAATTCTTCTTGATTTTTTGCCTTAATAACTTTACTGCCCAGTAATTGAATAGCTACCTGATTAGCATAATAAGGGTTTCCATTTATATCTATTACAAATACTCCCACTGTTACAGCTTCTAAAAATTGCCGTAACATTTTTTCTTTTTCTTGATCGACTTTTATCGCCTGATTGTACCGTATATTCTCCACTATATCGCCATGTTGCGTCGTTGTTTCTAAAATTATTTCTAAATCATTTTTATCTCTAGTAACAACTGTTAAAAGCGATTGTAATTCTGCTTGGCTTACTTCCAAGGCTGCTTGAATACGTTGTCTTTCTTTAATCTCAGCTTGTAATTTTTTATTTGCTTCCTGTAATAAAGCTGTAATATTATCAGCATGGGCTGTAGTAGTTTCTAACAAAAGTTCTAAATCTGATTTTTCTCGCGTCAGGTTTTCTATTTCCTGGCGTAATCTCTCCACCTGTAAAATTAGTTCTGCTTCTGATGTTGATTTTTTATCCATTGTTAGATTAATTATTATATGCATTTTTTTATTATATACATATATTTTACTGCTTTTTTACAGGATAAGATTAGTAGGACTTACTCTCCCATTTCCACTTTCTAGGTAAAAAAGTCAGTTTTCAAATATATATATAGGTGGAGAGGAAGTTGTATAGGCTTTTGGCGCTTAGGTCTGGATTAATAATTTTTCATTAAGGAATAGTAAAATCAGGATTATCATTAGGAAATAAGTAATATTTTCTGATAATCTAACAGATAGACTCTAAAATGCCAAGATCAGGATTTTAGAGCCAAGCATTTTACAGAGTTAAATAAAAATTTTAGGTATGCTCAGAAGCAAGAGGAGGAAAATAAGTCATAGCTGTAGCTAAATGCTTTTGCAAAGTGGCTATAGACAGAGGCCCTTGTAAATGACTCCAAGGCAAAACTTGATTTAATTCCCAATTATCATAAACATAGAAATCTAAATCGGGTAATTTACCGCGTAATTCTTTAAAAGCACGACGATAACTACCTAAAGAATCACCATAATGTCGAGTTAATTCTAATAAGGGAGATAAACGTCGATCGCCCCTAGATATTAAAGCTTGAATTACCGACCAATTATAACTTTCTGGACGAAAATCTATCCCCCGCGATCGTAACTGCTTTTCTAATAATTTTAAACGTTTTTCAGCTTGGGAATTTACCCCAAACCATTGTAAAGGAGTATGGGCTTTTGGCACAAAGGTACTACATCCTAATGTTAACCGTAACCCTGGGGCAGCTTTTTTAATATTCACCATCATTTCTATAGTGTTATCTAAATCCTCTATTTCCTCCCCTGGAATTCCCACCATTCCATATAATTTTAAACCACTTAAACCCCCAGCTTTAGCATTTATCGCCGCTTGGATAATTTCCTCATTATTCAATTTTTTGTTAATAATTTTTCTAACTCTTTCTGAGCCACTTTCCACCGCAATAGTTAAAGATTTTGTATCGCGTTTAGCTAGAGTTTCTGCCAAATGTACCGTTACTGTATTAGTCCTAACAGAAGCAATACTTAACCGTAAATTATCATATTTTGGTTGATTTAAATAATCTAATAAAACATCAAATTCTGGATGCTGGGTTACTGAAGCACCTAATAAACCTAATCTATTAGTAACTGCCAGCCCTTTTTCAATAGCAGGAATTAGGGAATTTTCTATACTAGCTGTGCGGAAAGGTAAAGTTAAATAACTGGCTAAACAGAAACGACACATTTCTGGACAACTGCGAACTACTTCCACCATGTAAATATTTGGCCAAGCTGATTTTTCTGTCACTACAGTAGAAGCAGATAGAATATTACCGCGATAAGTTTGTTTTTGTACTTGATGGGGAATAGTGTTATCGAGGGGCTGAATTGATGCGATCGCCCCTGTGCGATCGTGATATTTTACTTCATATAAACTAGGAATATAAACACCGGGTATATTTGCTAAATGTCTTAATTTACTCCAGCGATCGCCTTTGCGAATTTCTTTATATCCCTCAATAAAATTATCTATTAAATTTTCGCCATCACCTAATAAAATCACATCAAAAAAACTAGCAAAAGGTTCTGGATTAGCCGTTAAAACCGGCCCACCACCAAAAACTAAAGGATGATGATTATTTCTTTCTTTTGCCCAAATTGGAATTTGTAAAGATTCTAATATATTGAGAATATTTATATAATCTAATTCCCAAGATACGGAAAAACCTAATAATTCTGGTTCGATGGGTAATGTTTCCTTAATATCTGTAAATAACCGACTTACTTTTACATCAGTACGTTGGGCTAAACTTGCCCAAATAATTTGATAACCTAAGCTAGTAATTCCTACACTATACTCATTAGGAAAAGCAAATATAAGCGGAATAGCATCACTATCTGAATTTGCTGGATTAAACAGCAATTTTTCTGCAAAAAATACAGTATTATTCATAATTTAGTTTATTTGTTGCTAATATTTATCATGGCAAATTCAATTATATCATTCAAATAACTTAGGAATTATTCATATTTAATTTTCATTCCTAAAATCATCAGATTAAATATTAAAGTTAAAAAATTAGCAATAATAATCGGCCAAGCTTGCAAAAAAATCCCATAAACAAACCACAGAAACACACCAGTAGAAAAAAATATTAACATTTCCAAAGAAACATCTTTAGCTGATTTTCTTTTCCAAGTTTTAAACACTTGAGGTAAAAAAGCCACTGTAGTTAAGGTAGCAGCAACAAATCCCAGCAAATTAATATAGTTCATGGCCATATATTAAGTATTGAATACAAGCTACTGACAAGTATATTAAATCAAATATTTATCTATATGTCTACTGTCTCTTATACACATCTGACGCTGCCGACGATACTCCTTGTGTA
>CAWUOF010000006.1:0-22387 GCA_963923765.1 uncultured bacterium
CAGATGTGTATAAGAGACAGATTATATTATTATATGATATTCAGGTTTGGCTGGGTTACAGGGGAGCATCCTTTTTGGGAAATCACCTCTAACTGAAGATTTGTAGACTAGGAGAACAGGAACAATGGTAGAATCACAGCAGGCGATCGATACAAATTTTAACAAATCTTCAAATTATATAATGCTACAAATTTCTGGCTTAAATGTTTACTATGGAGAAAGTCACATTCTGCGAGATGTAGATTTAAGCGTGCCAGCAGGGAAAATGGTTTGTTTAATTGGGCGTAATGGTGTGGGCAAAACTACACTGTTAAAAACAATTATGGGATTGTTAAAACCCCGCACTGGTAATATTAAATTAACAGGAGAAATAATCAATAATATATCAACAGATAAACGGGCGCGTTTAGGCATAGGTTATGTTCCCCAAGGTAGAGAAATTATCCCCCGTTTAACAGTACAAGAAAATTTATTATTAGGCTTAGAAGCCAGACCACAACGCCCTAAAAATACCGAAATTTCAGAAGAGATTTTTAATTTATTTCCAGTTTTAAAAACCATGCTCGATCGCTTAGGTGGTGATTTAAGTGGAGGACAACAGCAACAATTAGCGATCGCTCGTGCTTTAATGGGAAAACCCAGACTATTACTATTAGATGAACCCACAGAAGGAATTCAACCTTCTATTATTTTAGAAATAGAATCTGCTGTAAGACGTATCATTGAAACTACAGGCATTTCTGTCTTATTAGTAGAGCAACATTTACATTTTGTCCGTCAAGCAGATTGGTATTATGCCATGCAAAAAGGTGGTATAGTTGCTTCTGGAGAAACTAGCGAATTAAGTAAAGATGTAATTCAAAGATTTTTAGCTGTTTAAAATAAGTATCTTTTTAAAAATAGCTATGAGACAAGCTAAGTATGGGGAGTATAACATTACCTCCCAAATTTTTTGTTTAAAAGAAAAATTTGGTAATCCTCAAATTTACGATCGCAATGCTCAATCTATACTAAATAAAGCCACTGGATTTATTGCTGCTTATGACTCCTCAATCCCTATCGGGGCTGTCAATACGGCTGTAGTTATTGCTATGCAGCCGCTTTTAGCCCTAATCAAAAAATGCGATAAAATTGGGGAAAATGGGTAATAATTAAACAAAATGCGGCGGAAATTATCGAAAAAGAATTAATAAGCTGGCAGCAAAAAAATCCCGATCGCCCGCCCAGAATTTACATGAGTACCGTTACAGATCCCTATCAGCCCATCGAAGCCAAAGCAAAAATAACCCGTAATTTACTAGAGGTAATGGTAAAATACCAACCTACTTTAGTAATTCAAACTCGCAGCCCTCTAATTATCAGAGATATTGATATTTTCCAGCAATTTTACCGCCTGCGAATTAACATGAGTATTCCCACTGGTAGTGAACAAGTTAGAAAAGATTTTGAAGGCTATTCTCCTAGCATCAAAGTGAGATTTATGGCACTAGGAAAAATCCGGCATAATATACCTTTTTTAGAAAAACATGATGTCAGATTTTCCATTACTATAACTCCATGACTGCCGATTTTACCAGAGGATAAATTAAAATTTATCCAAAAACTAGAAATAGCCGATCGAGTTGTTATCCAAGATTTTCACAAGTTCCACGATCGCACCCTTGTCGCAGGCACTCGCCCAGAAGCAATTAAAATTAAACAAAAATACAATTGGTGGTATAATAATCAAACACAAAATTATCAAAACTTTAAGGAAACTTTAATTTCCTGGCTACCAGCAGTAGAAATCATGGAAGGAAAGGATGGATTTGGCTATGAATAATTTAATGCAAAATTGGTGGCGTTCCCTACAGTTTTTAGTGGCGATGACAATGGGTAACACCCACCATGCCGAAGAAATATTAAGGGAAATACAAGATTCTGGTACAAAATTATTATGGACAGAAAAACTATACCGAAACAAAATTTTAGCAGAAGAAGCTTTACAAGGTTATAAAAATGAAGTTGCTACCTTAATTAAACAACTCGAAGTCCAAGAATTAGAACTAGAATTTTTAAAACAGCAACTAGAAGTTTATCAACTAGAAGAAACTGTCTTAAAACCAGACGAAAAATTTCTGGATTTTATTTACAATAGCTTTAATTTAATAGAACATGATGCCAATATGCTGCAATGTACAGGCATTGAACAGCGTATTTTTGATGATTTTGAAGCTAATTTATATGGTTTTTTAAACGAAGAATTTCAACGGCTAAAACGTCAACCAAAATTTAACTCTTTAGTACAGGAAGCCATTAACGATATAAATAAAATTAAACAGGATCAAGACCCTGAATATAACTTGGAATTAAGTTCTCATATTTACTTAATGAGATGTTTTTTAGATAATGTTTACTGTGCCTATTTAGCTTGGTTTTTTATCTACAAATCAAAATTATTGCCAGCTAAATTAAACATTCTTGACTTAGCTGCTGGACCAAGTACGATCGCCTACGGATTAGCCTTATTATTAGAAAGTAACAATGCTTTTTCTAGCTTACCACCAATTCACCTTTCTTACTACTCATTAGAACAACAAAAAGCCTTTCAATACCGAGGTTTACAATTGTGGCGACAATACATGGAATGCCAAACAAACGCCACTAATGCTTACTTTCGATTTCATACAGCCAATATTTTTGATTATCCATCTCAAGCTAATCGCATTCCTCAAAAGTTTTTTGACTTTATCACTATTTCCCATTGCTTCTTTTACAATTTAGAAGTCAGAGAAAAATATAATTATATATTACAGCAAATTTTTACAAATCACTTAAAAACTAATGGTCACGTTTTGTTAATTATCCAGGACAAAAAATTATTTATGTCCTATGGGGTACAGCAAACAGAAAATCACGAACAAGAAGAAAGTGTTGTAAGAACGTTTGTCAAGGAATTAGGCTTAAATTTAGTTTGGTATAAATATCTAACATCTACTAATAGTAGAGAATATATTGCCGATTTTGGAAAATTTGCCCAGGAAAATCTACCTTTACAGAGTTATATTAGTCCAATGGCGCGACAATATTTACAATTAAAACACGATTTAAATTACACCCTAGATGATTACGTAATTTTGGCAAAAAAATGATAGATGGAAACTTAAATAATAATCAATCAGGATGGCATGGGAAATTAAATATGATTTTTAGCGATCGCGCTGGAATGACACAAATAACCCACGATCGCGCCCAAGCCCCCTTAAAAATTCAACGCCCATTTTATCCAGAAAAACCAGATATTTGCCATAGCGTAATTTTACATACAGCCGGAGGAATAGTTGGCGGCGATCAACTATCCCTCAATTTCCATTTACAACCTAATTCTAAAGCCTTAATTACCACAGCATCAGCCGGAAAAATTTATCGTAGTAACGGCTTACAAGCCACCCAAAACATACAAATAAAAATTGATAATAATGCTTATTTAGAATGGTTTCCCCAAGAAACTATTATTTTTAATGATGCCATATATAGGCAAAATTTACAAGTAGAATTAGCTGAAAATGGCACTTGGTTAGGATGGGAAATCATTCGCTTTGGACGTAGTGCTAGGGGCGAAAAATTTACCTCTGGTGAATGGCGATCGCATACCGAAATATGGCAACAACAACGCCCATTATGGATAGACAGACAAAGCCTACAAGGTAGCGAAGTTAATTTTAACAGCTATCACGCCTTAGCTACACACCCCATTATAGGAAATTTCGCCTTAATAGGGCAAGAAATAACATCAGAATTAGTAAAAAAAACTCGCTCTCTTTTCCTAAATAATTCCCTTAATAATCAGCATAAATATAACTTAGCAGAAACAGGAGTTACTCGACTAGAAAAAGGAATAATATGTCGATATCGTGGTCAATCTACCACAGAAGTAAGAAACTGGTTTATATCAGTTTGGCATTTATTACGCTTAACCTATTTAAACCGTCCCAGTTGTCCGCCGCGAGTTTGGCCAATTTAAACAGATTTAACTTTAACTCATCAGAGGCGATCGAGTCATTATCGATTTGTTTATCATCCTTACAAATCTTATCAGTAATTATGCCATATAAATAATTGTATAGCTTAAAATTATAGCTTAAAATTATCGCTTGTCTCACTAAATTTAAATTCGATAATGTGTAAGCCCCAAAATATAAACAATATAAGCAAAATTTAAAATTCTGAATATCTGTAATTAATTTGACAGAATTAATTATAATAAAAAATTAATACTTTGCACTAGGAATGTAAAATATTATTTATAATTAATATAAATTTTTGACATAAAATAAGATAAAATTAACGTTTTATATGTGCATTCAATAATACAAGAGCCAAAATTATTAAAATTATGGCCTCAGTAATACCCTAAAAAAATATTTTCCCAGAAAAAGAGAGCAAATATGCAACTAACACCCCAAGAAAAAGACAAATTATTGATTTTTACTGCTGCCTTACTAGCAGAAAGACGCAAAGCCAGAGGCTTAAAACTAAACTATCCCGAAGCAGTAGCCTATATTTCTGCTGCCATTATGGAAGGGGCAAGAGATGGACAAACAGTAGCAGATTTAATGAGTTACGGCACAACATTATTAACAAGAGATGATGTCATGGAAGGTATAGCAGAAATGATCCATGAAGTCCAAATAGAAGCAACATTTCCAGATGGGACAAAATTAGTAACAGTACATAATCCCATTCGTTAAAAATCCAAATTAATTAAACATGAGAAAATTTTAGGAGTATGAAAAATGATACCAGGAGAAATTATCGTACAAACAGGAGAAATAGAAATTAATGCAGGAAAACCAACCGTAAAAATAAAAGTAGCAAATCGAGGCGATCGCCCCATTCAAATCGGTTCCCACTATCACTTTTACGAAACAAACCCAGCCTTAGAATTTAACCGAGAAATAACTAAAGGAATGCGGCTAAATATACCCGCCGGAACAGCAGTAAGATTTGAACCAGGAGACGAAAAAGAAATAGAATTAATTCCTTTTGGCGGTACTGGTCAAATTTACGGTTTTAATGGCAAAATTAACGGTAAAATTGAGCCATAAATAGATAAATAACTAATTTAATATCAAAGATAATAGCAGGTAAAATATTATGAGTTACAGAATGAATCGCCGCGCTTATGCAGAAACTTTCGGCCCAACAGTAGGAGATCGAATTCGTCTAGCAGATACAGAATTATTTATAGAAATAGAACAAGATTTAACCACCTATGGTGACGAAGTTAAATTTGGTGGAGGTAAAGTAATTCGGGATGGGATGGGACAATCACCCATAGCTAATGCAGCAGGTGCAGTTGATGTAGTAATTACCAACGCAATCATATTAGATTGGTGGGGAATAATTAAAGCAGATATAGGCATAAAAGATGGCAAAATATTTAAAATTGGTAAAGCCGGAAATCCCTACATACAAGACAACATAGATATTATTATCGGACCAGGAACAGAAGCAATTGCCGGAGAAGGCATGATTCTCACAGCAGGGGGAATAGATACCCATATACATTTTATTTGTCCGCAACAAATAGAAGTAGCGATCGCATCTGGAATTACCACCATGATTGGTGGAGGAACAGGTCCAGCCACAGGTACAAATGCAACAACTTGCACTCCCGGTCCTTGGAATATTTATAGAATGCTACAAGCCGCCGATGCGTTTCCAGTTAATCTAGGTTTTTTAGGCAAAGGAAATAGTAGTCAAACAGCAGGATTAAAAGAACAAATAGAAGCCGGCGCAATGGGATTAAAATTACATGAAGACTGGGGAACAACCCCAGCCGCGATCGACACCTGTTTAACTGTTGCTGATGAATACGATGTACAAGTAGCAATTCATACCGATACATTAAACGAAGCCGGATTTGTAGAAGCAACGATCGCCGCCTTTAAAAATCGTACAATTCATACCTATCATACCGAAGGTGCCGGAGGAGGACACGCACCAGATATTATCAAAGTTTGTGGAGAAACAAACGTTTTACCCTCCTCAACAAATCCCACGCGCCCTTATACAGTAAACACCTTAGAAGAACATTTAGATATGTTGATGGTATGCCATCACCTATCACCAGCAATTCCCGAAGATGTAGCCTTTGCCGAATCACGCATCCGCCGAGAAACCATCGCCGCCGAAGATATATTACATGATCTAGGAGCATTTAGTATGATATCCTCCGACTCCCAAGCAATGGGCAGAGTAGGAGAAGTAATAATTAGAACTTGGCAAACAGCACATAAAATGAAAATACAACGCGGTGTATTAACATCACCAAATAATCAACAAAAAGCCGATAATTTTCGCGCCAAAAGATACATCGCTAAATACACAATCAACCCCGCAATTACTCATGGAATCGATCGATATGTTGGTTCCATAGAAACAGGAAAAATAGCAGATTTATGCCTTTGGCGACCAGCATTTTTTGGCGTCAAACCAGAAATAGTCATCAAAGGAGGATTGATCGCCTATTCCCAAATGGGTGATGCAAATGCCAGCATTCCCACACCACAGCCCATACATTCTCGCCCGATGTTTGGAAGTTTTGGCGGTGCCATAGCAGCCACATCATTAACATTTATTTCCCAAGCAGCCTTAGCCAAAGAAATTCCCCAGCAATTAAAATTACAAAAACCAGCAATTGCCGTAGCAGGAACTAGACAATTAACTAAAGCAAATATGAAGCTAAATAACACTCTCCCCCGTATGGAAATTGACCCGGAAACCTACGAAGTAAGAGCCGATGGCGAGTTATTAACTTGTGAACCTGCAACAGTTTTACCGATGGCACAGCGATATTTTTTATTTTAATAAATTTTACTTTGATAAATGCCCCTGCATAATCAAAGCCTGTGTCACCCTAAAATGCATAAAGCTTATGTTAAGAAAACTTTATTGTCAGCAAAACAGGGTAGAAAATAACTGTACTTCAACTAGGAGATTCTATGCAGCCCATTCGTACATTTAATGTTACTCCTTCTTTACCCCCACGTCTTGAACCTTTGCGTAAACTAGCCTATAACCTGCACTGGGACTGGAATACAGAAACAAAAGACTTATTTCGCCGCTTAGATGCCGATTTATGGGAGTCTAGCCGTCATAACCCAGTTTTAATGTTGGGAAATATTAGCCAACAGCGTTTATTAGAAGTCGCTGAAGATGAAGGCTTTTTAGCGCAAATGGATCGGGCCGCTCGGCAACTGGATGATTATTTACGGGAAAGAAATTGGTATCGCAAAAACAGAGGCCAAAAATTAAATAATCCACAGGAATGCTACGCCTATTTTTCGATGGAATTTGGCTTAACTGATTGTTTGCCAGTATATTCCGGCGGCTTGGGTGTACTCGCAGGCGATCACCTCAAATCAGCTAGTGACTTAGGTTTGCCCTTAGTCGGTGTGGGATTACTATATCAAGAAGGTTATTTTAGCCAACATCTTAATGCTGATGGCTGGCAACAAGAACGTTATCCTATTAACGATTTCTATAATATGCCTCTGCACCTAGAACGCAATCCTGATGGATCAGAATTGCGGATCGCGGTAGATTATCCGGGGCGACAAGTATTTGCCCGTGTCTGGCGAGTACAGGTAGGAACTGTACCTTTGTATCTGCTAGATACTAATATTAATCCTAATAATCCCTACGACCATGATATTACCGATCGCCTCTATGGTGGCGATATGGATATGCGGATCCACCAAGAAATGATGCTAGGTATTGGTGGAGTGCGAATGTTAAAAGCTTTAGGATTAAAAGTTACCGCCTACCACATGAATGAAGGGCACTCAGCTTTTTCTTCCTTAGAACGTATTCGCATAATGATGCAGGAAGAAGGGCTGGGTTATTGGGAAGCCCGACAAGTAACGCGGGCAACGCAACTGTTTACTACCCATACTCCCGTACCAGCCGGAATAGATCTATTCCCCGCCGATAAAATCATGTATTATCTGGGGTACTATGCCGATATTTTCGGCCTGACACGAGAACAATTTTTATCTTTAGGACGAGAAAATACTGGGGATTTACAAGCTCCTTTTAGTATGGCAATTTTTGCTATTAAAATGAGTACTTTTGTCAACGGGGTTGCTAAACTACACGGTGTCGTCTCCCGTGATATGTTTCAAGGTTTGTGGCCCGGTTTGCCCATAAATGAAGTACCAATTACTTCTATTACTAATGGGGTACACGCCCGCAGTTGTATTGCTAAATCTACTCAAGAATTATACGATCGCTACCTTGGTCCTCACTGGGCGTCTACTGCCCCAGATCAACCTTTATGGGAACGGGTAAATAAAATACCTGATGATGAATTATGGCGGAATCACGAACGTTGTCGATCGCAACTAGTAGTATTTACCCGTGAAAGACTACAAAAAAGTCTTCGGGAACGAGGCGCATCACCCGCAGAAATAGCCGCAGCTTCCGAAGTACTAGATCCTTCTGTTTTAACTATAGGTTTTGCCCGTCGCTTTGCTACCTACAAACGCGCTACTTTATTCATGCGCGATATTGAACGGATTAAACGTATAGTTATGGGCAATAAAGAACGCCCTGTCCAATTTGTTATCGCTGGTAAAGCTCACCCACAAGATATCCCTGGTAAAGAACTAATTCGGGCGATCGTTCACTTTATCCGCGAACAGGGAATGAGTCATCATATTGTCTTTATTCCTGACTATGATATTAACGTATCTCGATTTTTAGTTGCAGGTTGTGATGTTTGGTTAAATACTCCCCGCCGTCCTCGTGAAGCTTCTGGTACTAGCGGCATGAAAGCGGCTATGAATGGTCTTTTAAATCTCTCAATTTTAGATGGCTGGTGGGATGAAGCCGATTATGTTCGCACTGGTTGGCCAATAGGTGCTGGGGAAGTTTACGACGATTTAACTTATCAAGATGAAATCGAAGCTAATGCTTTGTATGAACTATTAGAACAGGAAGTTGTACCTTTGTTCTATGAACGGGATGCGGAAGGATTGCCCCGGCGTTGGATTGCCAGAATGAAAGATGCTATTCGTCTCAATTGTCCGTTCTTTAATACGGCACGGATGGTGCGAGAATATGCTGAACGCGGTTATTTCTCAGCCAGCGATCGCTTCGGCATTATGACTACTGACAATTACTCTGCTGCTAAAGAAATCAGTCGTTGGCGTTCTCATCTTAATGAACAATGGTATCACATTAAAATTCTTAATGTTGATATCGATGCTAATTCCGATTTGGAAGTCAATCAAAATGTTGGCGTTAAAGCCCGCATTTATTTAGCAGGTTTAACCCCCAAAGATGTCCAAATACAACTGTATCAAGGTGCTGTTAATGCCGAAGGACAAATTACTAATGGTATTTCCGTTATCATGGATTATCAAGGTCAAGATAACGAAAATGTCAGTATTTACACTGGTAATATTATCTACACTTCCTCTGGCTTACAAGGTTTATCTCTACGAGTTTTACCCAATCATCCCCACCTGAGCAGTCCTTACGAACCCAGAGTAATTATTTGGGCTTAGTCTTAATAACTTAATATCATGTTTAGTGAAATTGTTATATATTTTGGGCAATTCCTAACATGATATTAGGGAAATTTCAGTTAAAAAGGCAAGAGAAATAGATTTCTTTTGCCTTTTACTTTTTTATTCGGTTTTAGGAATTTTTCCGCTTAGATTTAATTAGTAATAATATTAGCTAATTATTTTTACTAAAATGCAATGATTTCTTTTTGATTAAGTTTTTATAGCCATTGCATCCAAAATCTAAAATCCTTGTATGTCGGTATCCCAAATTAGTTAATATAGCTAATAAGCTCCTTCTTTTCGCAGTACCGCCCGAACAGTTTGTAGTAAAATTTGAAAATCTAGGGCAAGCGACCAATTTTGAATATAGGCGATATCGAGACGAAAAACATCTTCAAAATCTATAATATCCGATCGACCTGAAACCTGCCATAGCCCAGTAATTCCTGGTAATACTTCTTGACGAATAAAATGATGTTCGGCAAATTTTTCTACATCTCGTAAAGGAAAAGGACGCGGCCCGACTAAACTCATTTCACCTAACAGCACATTGATAATTTGGGGTAGTTCATCTAAACTATAACGGCGGAGAAACTTACCTATTCTAGTAATACGGGGGTCATCCTTCATTTTAAACATAACCCCATCTTTCATTTCGTTTTTTGATTCTAATTGTTTAAGTAACTGCTCCGCATTTGTTACCATTGTGCGGAATTTCCAAACTTTAAAATGTCGTCCTTTTAACCCCACACGATTTTGTTTATAAAATATTGGTCCTGGGGAATCTAGCCTAATCAAAAGCGCAATCATTAAAAATATAGGACTAGCCAAGATAATAATTGTCAAAGATACCACAACATCAAAGCCACGTTTTAGCCAAAAATCACTACCAAGAATGGGTGGAGAACGAAATCTTAAGGTAGTAAAGCCATCTATCATTTTAATTTCTGACCATTGCGACGGTAATTCTAAACCTATAGGTACCACTCGTAAATCTATGCCTGCGTTTTTTAATTCCCAAAATAAGAAAATAGGATCTTTAACAGCTTGCCAGGAACAAATAAATACTTCGTTAACATCTAATTTTTGTATGTCCTCCAGAATTTGTGCCCAATGTTCTGCACTCGATCGAGAGGATATATCAGCTTCACCCCTAACATCAAATTGCGCTCTTTTATTTAGTAACTTGCGGGCTTTTTCTATGTCTGCTGGTTCGCCAAGTAAAAATATAGGTTGACGTACCATCCCCTGACTGCGTAGGTTAATAATTGCTAAATGAATTAACAAACGTTCTGTAAAAACCAAAAATAAAGCTAATATCCAGGATAAAATAAAGGTTGAACGAGATATATTAGCGCTACCTTGAGATAGAAAAGAAATCAGTAATAAAATACCTTGAGCTAGGGTCAAAGATTTTAGTAAATTTAAAAAGCCTCGACGTCTGTCATCAGTCCCATAATGGCCTGATGCGGCCAGAATACCAATATTCATTACCAAAATTGTCGGCAAAAAACCACTTCGACCTTCAGCACCAAAAAGTTGAAAGGAGTCGATCGATGTCCCTAGCCAATCAGCAATAAACCAAGCTAGAGATAACATCAGACTATCGCTAAAAATTAAGATGGCTACCCTTAGCCAGTTAATACCAGTACCATGCCGAAGCTTGGTCATAAGGGGAGCGCGTATGTCAAGCTTATTTTTTTCCATAAGGTTCTCTGAAAATTTAGTTAATTACATTTAGAAATGTATTTCATTCTATTTTTAACTACCTAAGCAAGTTTTGCCCATATTAAATATTTATTTATCTTGCTGAATTAACCGAATTTTAGCCCTAATACTTATCAAAAGTATTTAGCGATCGCACCCTCAACACCTTGTTAATAAAATCCGAATTTATACCTCTATCTTCTGATTAATTATTCCCTCCCTACTTGAAAAAATAACTTATGCAATATAGGGAGGGAAAAATAGTGTAAATGCCGCCTTAAAATCTTTACTGACTCTTGATCAAGTTACTGTTGTAAGCATTTTAATGCTTCTATAGCTTTTTCGCTGCTTTCACTATCTCCTTGTTGAGAAAATAATTCCGCAGCAGCTTGTAAATCAGCAACTCCCCTATGTAAGTCCCCTATTCTACACCTAGCTAAACCTCGATTGTAATGGGCTGCCGCATAGTCAGGATTGATGCTGATGGCTCGATCAAAGTCAGCGATGCTCCCATTATAATCATCCTGTGTTGCTAAAGCGATCGCACGATTATAGTAAATTACAGCATCTGTTGGATTAATTAACAACGCTTCAGAATAATCTGCAATTGCTCCAGCAAAATCACCCAAATCTGCCTTTGCTCTTCCTCGATTATTATAGGCGACTGCATCCTCAGATGACAAGTTCATCCCTTGGGTATAATCTTCTATAGCACCGGCTATTTCTCCTACCTGATAACGGGAAACACCTCGGTTAAAATAGGTAGCGGCTTGATTGGGATTTATTTTTAAGGAAAGGTTGTAATTTTCTATGGCTTTGATATTCTCTCCTATACTAGAATAAGCCACACCTAAATCATTATAAGCTGTGGCATTTTCCGGATCGAGTTTCAAAGCTTCTGTATAATCTGAGATGGCGTTTTGATAATCACCAACATACAATCTTTCTAAGCCTCTTTTTAGATAGGCAGAAACTTGATGGGGATTAAGTATAGGTTCTTCAAAACGATTAATTAACCCTACAATAATTCTGGAATCATTGGTACGAATTCCTACTTCTCTTTCTGGGAAGCGATCGCTGACGGTGAGAAAATGATGTGACCCCATCCAGGCAAAGGATTTATCACAAACTAAAAAGTTTTCATGGGTTCCCAATATCTTTAAATTCAACTGTTGGGGATATTTTTTTCCTAGATTTTCTAAGTCATTGAGTGCATCATAGAATTTGCCATTGTCTAAATAATTTGTTTGCCATCCTTGGCGATCGACTCGCAGAGGAAATTCCCCAGCATCTATATCTCGTAAGTGTCCCCAACCTATATCTATTCGACAATTTCTTTGCAAACTTGCCTCTATTTTTTCTATAATTTCTGGAGTAATTGCCGATCGACTAATCCAAGGGCATACTATGATGATTCTTTCTTTTGCTTGTGCTAATGCTTCGATGAGAATAGCCCGAACTGTAGGGCGATCGAATACTAATTCATAATCATAGCTACGAATTGCTTTTAGTTGCTGATTAATCTCTTGAATGCGAACTTCTACTGCTTGATCTACGAGATTTTGTATCTTGTTTATTTCTTCTGCTACTAAAGCTAAACGATTTTCTATTTCTTGGCGATCGCTTAGATTTTCTTCTCCTACTTCTTCCCCTTTTCCTTTAGCTTTTGCTGTCATATTTTCTACTTCTGTCTGCACTTTTGTTAGTGCTTCTTGAATAGTAGCAATTTGGCGAGTTTCTATTCTAATTAGAGATTTTTGCAAGTGGGATATATCCTGACGAATTGCATCTATTTCCAATCCTTCTAGGGGAGCAAATTTATTTTGCAAATTCGTTAAATTTGCTTGAATCTCTGTTAAATTTTCTGCTAATCTTGCTAAAGAATCTTGCGTAGCCATCGCAATATTATTTTCTGAAGATAGCGGCAAACCGTTAGTTATTTCTGCCCTTAATTGTTGCAGATTATCCCGTACTTGTTGCCATTCATCATTTCCAGAAATATAACTTTCTCGCAATTCTGTAATTAACTGCTCTAATTCTGTACGATGTCGTGCTAGAGACTTTTTCGATGCTCTTGTTTCTGCATACATTACCAGTTGTGATAATTCTTCATTTGTGCGAGCAATGGCATTTTCTAACTCTTTCAGTTTCTCATTTGTACCACTACCAGCATTATCGGATAATTCAGATATTGGGGTAAATTCCTGTTGCCAATGATTAATTCTTTGTGATAGTTGATTTAAGTTATTTTCTAAACTCTCTACCCTAGACAATGATGCTAAACTTTCGAGACGATCGCTAATTACTTGCATCGATTCGCGAATAGATTCTAAAGATTCATCTTCCGAATTAATTTGTTCTCGTAATTGGGCGATCGTTGCATAAATGGGATTTAATTCTTCGTGAATTTCTAAAGGTGCTAGACGAGAATCAATTCCCAATAAACCTTGAGATAATTTTTCTAATTCTGCTGCTATACTACTACTATCAATAGTTTGACTAGAAATCTCTGGTAAATTATTATATCGCTGTTGTAAATTAGCAATATCTTTTGCTGCTTTTACCAGGGTATTTTTCATTTGCTCTAGCTGGTATGCTTCAGCTTTTTCTTTAAGGCGATCGCTAAAATTATTTAATTCCTCCCTTAAATTTCCTACCGTTTTTTCTAGTTCACTTTCCGATAAACGTTTCACCAATTCCTGTTTAGAAACAAAATTTTTAGTTTCCTGCTCTAAACGTCTTAATCCTACTCGCAAATCTTCTATTTCTTCTGGCTCTGGATATTGCTGCAATAATTCATTAACAGCATTTACATCTTCTCGTAGCGCATATATTTCTGTTTCTATTATACCACTATTACCCCCAGTATCTCCTAAATTTTGCCTTGACTTTTCTAAGTTAGCTAATCTGCTTTTAAATTGTTCTATTTGCTCTAACTCTGGTCGTTTTTTGAATAATTTATTCAGATTACTTACCTGCTCCTTTAAATTAGCTATATTCTCCTCTATTTCAGCTAAAATCTGTGGAGATGGTATATCAATATTTGCTGCTGTTTCGGTGGTTAATTCATCCCTTTTAATCTGAGATAATGCAGCTTTTAATTCCTCTATATCCTGGGCTAAAATTTGCGTTTTTGGTAAACTATTTAAACGCTGCTTTAAATTATCAATCTCAGTTTCTAATGTTTGTAAATTTCCCCCGCTTTGGGTTTGATTTGCTAATTTTTGTAACTTGGCTTGCAATTCATTAATATATGTTTGCAGTTGTGCTAATCCACTTTCTAAAGATTGTAGTCTTGCATCCGATAACACTCCTGCTTCTTGCCAATTATTGTTAATACCTAATATAGCTTCTTGCAAAATAATATATTGTTCTCGCAGTTGCGATATATCTTGGCGAATGGGATTTATTTCTAATTCTTCTATGGGGGCGAGACGCTGTTGCAATTCGGTATTTATGGCTTCTCTAACACCACCAAGATCAGTTTGTGTGGGTAATGCTTGCACAGACGATCGCAAAGATTGAATTTCCCTAGAGTATTTCTCGTCTACCTGGACAATTTCCGCCGTAAAATTTGCCTGCTTTAATTCCTGAAATCGTCGTCGGTTAATTAAATTTAGCACTAGAGAAGCCGATAACGGTGCCGCCACAAAAACAATCTCTTTGGAAATTGCGGCCAAAGCTGACCCCACTACTGAGCCAGCCACGAGGATATATTCTGTGATATCTAGCCCACTGTTTTTCATTTTTATACCCTTCAGACCCTTGTTATCTTTTGATTTTACTGCTGATATTCAAATTACCACCAAGATAAAAAGACACCAAGAAAAATATATTCCTCCTTAGTGTCTTAATATCTTTAATGTTAATTAAATCAATAGTACATTTCCCAAGGTATTTTGCTGGGGTTGATAACTAGCTACCACACGACCAGCACCCCGTAATTGTCGAAAATAAGTACTGCTTACCCGATCGCCATTTTCAGAAAGGACATCAATACCAATACCATTACGTCCCTGACTAATACCAGAGCTATGAATATAACGCCCTGCACCCAAATACAGCCCCACATGGGTAGCTTTTTTAGCATTACCGAAAAAAATTAGGTTGCCCGGTTGTAAATCGCTAAAATTAATAGGCTGGGTAAAAGCTTCTTGCTGATAAGCATCTCTAGGCAACCATATATTATTAGCAGCAAAAGCAGCTTGCATTAAACCAGAACAATCGTAATTAGGGCCAACAGTACCACCCCAGAGATACTCATTAGGCTGTTGCATAGCCTGATGAGTAAACTCAATAATATCTGATAATCGATCGTGAATTTGTGTAGCAGAAAGGACGAGCGGTTGATAAGGCGATCGAGCTTCCTGAAGATAATTAATATCTGCCCCAGATAGCCAGCCAGGATAATCATCTTCACACAAACAAATCTCCATCGCTTTTACCGCAGAATCATCTATCAAAGGTGATACAATTCTTAGGTGTCGTCCAGCAGCAGCCTGAGTTGCCAAACTGGTACACTCAGGAGAATCATAAATATTAAGGTTAACGCGACATTGATATTCAACAGACGGCATAGTAGATGAAAATAAATCAAATTGAAATTAGCACAAAAATAGCTAATTTTTAATTGAAAAAAAGCCATTAGCCATTATCCTAGTACCAAAACTGATGACATTTTTTCGTAAAGATGAACAACTAGAAACCTTGGGCAACAAAATTTTAGAAGCAACATGGGCAGAATTTCCCAAACTGGCTAAAAATCAAATAGCCCTAACATGGATAGTGTACGATCCGCCAGTACCCGTTAACACAGGCGGAGCCTTAAGTCCTTTAGAATTTTGGAAACATCAAGTACGAGGCTATAGCTATCGAGGAGACGATCGCATCTATCCCGCCAGTATCATTAAAATTTTTTATCTGGTAGCAGTATATGAATGGCTAGAAAAAGCCATGATTCAAAAATCATCAGAATTAGAACGCGCCATCCATGATATGATTGTCGATTCCAGCAACGATGCTACTAGCTTAGTTGTAGATATTTTAACTGGCACAACTAGCGGCCCGGAATTATCTAATGGCCCTTTTGAAACCTGGAAACAACAACGTAATTTTGTTAATCGTTATTATCAATCTCTAGGTTGGCCAGAATTAGCCCAAATTAATATTAATCAAAAAACTTGGAATGATGGCCCCTATGGGCGCGAGCGGATTTTCCTGGGAGAATTAATGGAAAATCGCAATATGCTAACTACTAATGCTACAGCCAGGTTATTACATAGCATTATTGGCGGCGTGGCTGTATCTTCGGCAGCATCCCAAGCTATGATGGCTTTGATGCAACGTAGCCTTAAACCAGAAGATTTAACTGCTAATACACAAAATCAAGTTACTGGTTTTTTGGGGGAAAGCTTACCTGTCATGGCCAAATTATGGTCAAAAGCAGCTTTTAGTAGTCAAGTTCGCCATGATGCGGCTTATATTGAATTACCTGATGTTAGTCCTTATTTATTAATTGTATTTACAGAAGGTAAGGTAAATAGCCAAAATCCCAGTATTTTACCTTTTGTTTCTCAAAAAATTATAGAAGCTGTTATGTCGCTTTGATATTTTCTGATTAAGGTCGATTAGGCTTGGCTATGGAAATGTGCTATTTAGTTTTTTTACTCAACCCATTTCAGCATCGCGCTAAGGTTAAAATAAAGCACAGCAAGTAAAACAAGATGCTACTAGATCATAATCGGGCCGATGGCATAAGGAAAAAATAGAGGCTGTATCCCGCAGAATTAATTGGTTGTGCTGCACCCAATCCAAGGTAGGATATTTTAAGGAATGTTGTTGATGTTATTGAAATTATTATCGTGCCTAATCCTGAACGTAAGCCATTACTCCTAGATTTTGAAAAGCCTCTGGCAGAACTAGAAACACGCATTGACCAAATTCGCGCTCTGGCGGAAGAAAATAATGTTGATGTTTCTGAGCAAATTCGCCAGTTAGAAGCTAGAGCGATGCAACTACGCTATGAAATTTTTAGCAGTTTGTCACCTGCTCAAAAACTGCAACTAGCTCGTCACCCTCGCCGCCCCAGCACTCTTGATTATATTCAGGCTATTAGTGATGAATGGCTAGAATTGCATGGCGATCGAGGTGGCTCTGATGACCCGGCTTTAGTCGGAGGTATCGCTCGTTTGGATGGCAAACCGGTAGTAATTTTAGGACATCAAAAAGGCCGTGATACTAAAGATAATGTCGCCCGTAATTTCGGGATGGCTGCCCCTGGGGGCTATCGTAAAGCTATGCGATTAATGGCCCATGCTGATCGCTTTGAAATGCCAATTATTACTTTTATTGATACTCCGGGAGCTTGGGCAGGAGTAGATGCCGAAAAATTGGGTCAAGGAGAAGCGATCGCCTATAATCTAAGGGAAATGTTTGGGTTAACTGTTCCTATTATTTGTACCGTAATTGGTGAAGGTGGTTCTGGTGGGGCTTTAGGAATAGGGGTGGGCGATCGTTTAATGATGTTTGAGCATTCTGTTTATACTGTCGCTAGTCCAGAAGCCTGTGCTTCTATTCTCTGGAAAGATGCCGGCAAATCACCTCAAGCAGCCGAAGCGCTGAAAATTACAGCTTTAGATTTAAAAAATTTGGGTATTCTCGATGAAATTTTACCCGAACCGATCGCCGGCGCTCATTCTGACCCCCTCAAAACTGCTGAAATTCTTAAACAAGCTTTGCTCAAAAATTTAGATGAACTAAACAAGCTAACTAGCCAACAACGCCGAGAATTGCGTTACCAAAAATTCCGACGCTTTGGTGTGTTTATGGAAGTCCCTGCTTAAATAGTTAGGTCAATTTTTCTGAAAAATTATATTTAAGTTGTTGAGCATTTAAATAACATAAATAATGGTAGATAATATATGCAAAATGTCCCTGGGATGTTAAGCTTTTTGTCCTAACCAAAAATAACAATCAAATAAGCAGTTTAAATACTCAATAGCTAAGGTAGCAGTTATTATCAGAATAACTTATGCTACTTTTATTGGCCATCAGCTAATTTTTAATCTAATTAAAAAAATAAAATCTAAAATTTTGTTAATTGATCGTGATATAATCAACTATGTAACAATTTGTTAAGCTTGTTACATTTGGCCTAGCTTCCAGGTTTTCAACTTAACAAAGTTGCTGCCTGTTGTTTTCTACTTGAAATTCTCGTTCCAGATAGCCAAGAATGCAGAAATTTCAAGATAGCTTCTCATGGGTTCAATCTATCTTTACTATTTCAAATCTCTGCCTAATAGATCGGATAAATTGAAATAAAATAATGAGAAGAGCTAGAAGCAATAAATTTATCCCAAGCTGGTTTGAGATATCAAATCAGATAGTTAAAAGTATTTGGAAATTTTCATGGATTTTCCAACAGAAAAACGTGCCATAATTACGGGAGCAAGTAGTGGAATTGGCAAGGCAACTGCCCTAGCTTTTGCAAAAGCTGGAATTAATCTAGCCCTAGTGAGTCGGTCACAAGATAAATTAGAAACAGTGGCGACAACAGCAAGAGAATTAGGAGTAGATGCTAAGGCTTATATCTTAGATTTGGCCAAAGTTGACCAAGTAAAAGCAGGTATTCAGGCGATCGCTGCTGATTTCGGACCAATAGATATTCTCGTCAATAATGCAGGCATGGGCTATACTGGATCATTAATGGATACATCCCTATCTGATTGGGAATTGGTAATTAATTTGAATCTTAGTAGTGTATTTCAGTGCATTCAAGGGATATTACCGATGATGCGCGATCGCCAACAAGGAATAATAATTAATATATCTTCAATTGCTGGTAAACAAGTATTTCCAACTTGGGGAGCTTATTGTGTTAGTAAATTTGGTCTAATGGCTCTTTCTCAAACTTTAGCAGCCGAAGAGCGCGATCGGGGTATTCGCGTAACTACTATCTGCCTTGGCTCAGTAAATACCCCGATATGGGATACAAAAACTGTAAAAGCTGACTTCGATCGCACTGCTATGTTAACCCCTGAAACTGCTGCCCAAACTATTTTAAATGCGGCTCTCCTCAACAACTCGGCAGTAATTGAAGAAATAACTTTAATGCCCAGTTGTGGCGCTCTTTAAATTGCCCATAATAGGTTTAATCTTGGTTTTGCTTTATTTGTTTAGCTGTTAGTTATCCTAGCAAAAAATATAAATTCCTTAATTTATAATTAACACTCACTTAGCTGATAATTAATTACTAAACAAATTTGGTATAAATTACCTATTATATTAGCTTATTGCTAATTTATGCTCTCTAGTTCAATTAGTTAAATTCTTCTCACAAAAATACCGAAAATTATTATGACTATTGCATCTTCAACCCCTCCCGCCAGTAACAACATAATCGCAAATACTAGCATAAAACTTAACGAAGCAGAAACTAAAAATCGCATAGAAACTCGCCCCGATCGCAATACATTAAACGGTGGGGAACCTAATTTACATTCACCTTCTGAAATAGATAAAGAACAGATGATGAATGCAGTACGCCAGATGCTATTAGGAGTAGGAGAAGATCCAGAACGCGAAGGTTTATTAAAAACTCCCAAACGAGTTGCCGAAGCCATGCAATTTTTAACTAGTGGCTATTCCCAGTCCCTCGAAAAACTGGTTAACGGTGCCATCTTTGATGAAGGTCATAATGAGATGGTGTTAGTGCGAGATATTGATTTCTTTAGCCTTTGTGAACACCATATGTTACCGTTTATGGGTAGATCTCATGTTGCCTATATTCCAAATCAAAAAGTAGTCGGCTTGAGTAAATTAGCCCGTATTGTGGAAATGTATGCTCGTCGTTTGCAAGTGCAAGAAAGGCTAACTCGTCAAATTGCAGAAGCAATTCAAGAAATTTTAGAACCAAGGGGAGTTGCTGTTGTTATGGAAGCTACCCATATGTGTATGGTAATGCGCGGTGTGCAAAAACCCGGTTCTTGGACTGTAACTAGTGCAATGGTAGGCGTTTTCCAAGATGAACAAAAAATTCGTGAAGAATTCCTAAATTTAATTCGTCACAGACCTGCTTTCTTTTAAAGATGTTGACCGATCACTAGAGATTATTAAGAATCATTAACCTCGCCAATTCTCGATTTTTGATATTTTAATCTGGAAAATACCAGGGTTAATCTCTAGCTGAAATAAGAGGCGATCGGTCTATGTAAATTTTTGCTGAGGAAATATACTCACTAAAATTTTGCCAAAGAATTCCGGTAAATTTTTATTAATTTACCGGAATTGCAAATGGAATTTTTTGTGAAAATCACTTAACTAATTAGGTTTTGTGCAAAAATTATCTAAAATTAATACTATTTGCTCTTATACCTCTTTTGTAATAAAGCTATGGGACAATTACCAAAATAAACCGGAACAATTTTTACTACTATAGAAAATATATTTAAACCTCGAAAAAATGGTGTAAATTATTAAAATTTGTAATCATTTCCATAATTATTGGACTTTATGTGAAGTAAATATTTTTACCCAGGTTTATCGGATTTCTCTTAAGTAAATAAATGATGACTAGCAACACAAATTTCGATTTAAATCAATTACAAACAAAAATGGAATCTATTACCATTGCTGTTCGCACTTTAGTTGATAATTGTCAAGGTAATAGTTTTGCAATTTTAGCAGTGTTAAGAATGTTGGAAAATCTACATCGAGAAACTCGCGATGGTTTGTTTCAAAATTCTTTGCCAACAACTCGTCATGAACTATATGATCTGTTAAAAGATATTGAGGAGGAAGGAGGCTGGCCTTATATTGAGCGAATGACTTTACGATCGTTCTTAGAAAATTTGTTATTTATATCGGAAACTGAAGATAAAACCCAGTCTAACAATTCTGATAATCAATAAAATCTAACCCCCTTGTATATTTTTATGGTTTTGCAATTTTTATTAAACCTCTTGCAAAACTGAAAAAAAATCAATTCTTCTGAAACAGTCATACCAACTTTTTACTATGGCCAATTCCTAATTTCCCATAGGCTATACCATAAGCCATAAGTAAACCATCTACCATTTGCCCTATTAAGAAGACTTTCCCAAGAAGTCTATTGATAGATATTAACTAAAATTTTATTTGGTTAATTAACCAGCAAAAATAAAACTCTGGCATCAATACTTAAATTATCATAGCGATCGCAGTAACATATTTCGACTTTTTACTAAACTACGATTTTTCCTAGATACTTTTTGTATAAATGCGAGAGTTTTATTTTTATAATTTTTGGTAATTTTTTCCAATTATTAAACAAATCCTAGATAACTTATCTTACCTCATTATTATCTGTATTATCAGTAGATTCAGGCTGAGGTTTAGGACTGGTCTGCACATCATTTTTAGCAGGTTTATCCTCTTTAGCAGGTTTATCCTCTTTAGCAGGTTTATCCTCTTTAACAGGTTTATCCTCTTTAACAGGTTTATCCTCTTTAACAGGTTTATCCTCTTTAACAGATTTATTTTCTTTGCTAGACGACTTATTTCCTTCTTTTTCCTTATTATCACTATCAGATTTTTTGCCTTTAGTATCTGTTTGTGACTTAACCTTTTTAATAATATCTTCTTCCCGTAACATTATAAACTCTTGGGGGCGAGTTTGATTACCTTGACGATTAGGAATATTTTTAATAGGACGAGTATCTGGCTGGGTAATTCCTGTTAATGCTTCCCGTCCCAATGTATAGCCCCAGGAACCACTGATAAAACCTGCTCCAATCATCATGGCCAACAATACAAAAGTTAGAGCAACAGTTAAATTAAATTTCATGGTTGATAAGTAAAGTAGATAGATTGATATTTTTATTTTCCTCGTGGGACTTATTTAAGCTTTATTACAGTTAAATTACACATTTTCTTGATAATCAAATATAGTTTTTTCTAATTTTACCAAGAAATTAAACTCAATATTATGGGAAACCAGAAGAAATTTAAACGCACATAGATTTTATTGTGGCCTTAAAATGGACTTTTTGATAAATCATGCTTAACCAATCATAAGTTTCTATAATGGTGGAGGCGATCGGGATAAATTCTCGATTAAATTTTTCTTAGTCTACCTAGTTGCCTAA